>CAZESO010000012.1:0-19837 GCA_964515325.1 uncultured Roseburia sp.
ATGAAGGTCGCGAAATCGTTCCAATTCAGTTCTTAAAGGCACTTTTACCTGACCCTGCAACTCTCGGACCTCGCACAAAGGGCAAGACAAATATAGGTTGCATCTTTACAGGTACTAAGGATGGCAAGCCAAAGACATATTATATTTACAATGTTTGTGACCATGAAGAATGTTATAAGGAAGTTGAATCACAGGCTATTTCATATACTACAGGTGTTCCTGCCATGTGTGGCGCAATGATGTTATTAACAGGCAAATGGAATAAACCAGGTGTTTATACTGTAGAAGAATTTGATCCGGACCCATATATTGAAGCTTTAGACAAATATGGTCTTCCTCATCAGGAGAGCCATAATCCTATACTTGTGGATTAATTTAGGAGAAAAAAATGAATGAAACTATACAAAAAAGAATTATAAGCAGTCATCTTCCAACACCTTGCTATATTATTGACGAAGCAGCTCTTATAAAGAATTGCCAGATTCTTAAAAATTTGCAGGACGATACCGGATGTAAGGTTTTATTAGCTCAAAAAGCATTTTCAAATTATGACTTCTACTCTTGTTTAGCACCTTACCTTGCCGGCACTGAGGCAAGCGGACTTTACGAAGCCCGTTTAGGTGCAGAACATATGCCAGACAAAGAATGTCATGTATTCTGTGGTGCTTACAAGGATGGAGAATTCGAGGAACTATTAAAATACGCTGACCATATTGTATTTAACAGTCCTTCTCAACTAAAAAAATTTGGAGCAAAAGCTAAACAGGCTGGGAAAGAAATCGGAATCCGAATTAATCCGGAATGCTCAACTCAGGAAGGTCACGAAATATATGACCCCTGCGCTCCCGGCAGCAGACTTGGCACTACTCTTGCTCAATGGAATGAGCATATGACACCTGAGCTTGTAGAATTATTGGACGGAATACATTTTCATACTTTGTGTGAACAGGATGCAGATGCGCTTGCCACTACTTTGCAGGCAGTGGAAGAAAAATTCGGCTTTATCTTACAGAAAGTTAAATGGCTGAATATGGGAGGCGGACACCATATCACCAGAGCTGATTATGATATTGAATTATTGAAGAAATGTATTCTTCATATGAAAGATACATATGACCTTGAAATATATCTTGAACCGGGTGAAGCTGTTGCATTAAATGCAGGATATCTGTATACAAGTGTGCTCGACACCCTCAAAAATGGTGATACCAATATTGCCATCCTTGATATGTCAGCTGCATGTCATACTCCTGATGTAATAGAGATGCCTTATAGACCACCACTATTTGAAGCCGGCGAAAAAGACGAAAAAGAATTTACTTATCGTCTTGGTGGACCTACCTGTCTTGCAGGAGACATTATAGGTGATTACAGCTTTGATAAGCCTTTAGCAGAAGGTGATTATCTATTATTTGAAGATATGGCAATCTATTCAACCTGCAAGAATAACACATTTAACGGAATGCCTCTGCCCGATATCCGGGCTGCCAAATGTGATGGTTCATTTGAACTGTTGGCAAGATTTGGATATGAGGACTTTAAATACAGACTAGGGAAGAAAAATAAGTAGCATATAAAGTAAGGAGCCGAAAATTTCGACTCCTCATTTTATAGATTATTCTCTCACAAATAACACACCAAAAGTATTCTTTCCACAATTACTTGATATGGTAGCCGATGCCTCAGTTACTATCATTTCTTCAAAGTTACATCTTTCCATAACTTCATCCTTAACCATATTAATTAGTTTTAACGGGCAACTGCATTTAGTAATAAATACTCGTTTCTTATCTATATTTGCATTATTTTTCAATTCTTTACGAATATACCTCATTGCAGACCTTTCATAGCTTCCTATTTGTACATATTTCATTTTCAACAAACCATTTGATAATGTTAATACAGGATGTATTTTTAATAAATTACAAACATTTTTTATAAATTCACTTACTCTTCCATTTCTATAAAGACAATTAACATTTTCAGTTATAAATGTAGTACAAATCTTAGATTTCATTGCCTCCATTTCTTTCAATATCTCTTCTACAGTTTTTCCTTCTGCTATCATTTCTTTAGCCTTTATCATCATAAAACTCATTCCCGTAGATAAATGTCCCGTATCAATTACGTGTACTTTTCCTTCATACATTTCAGCAGCCTCAATAGCAAACTGGGTAGACAAACTCATTTTTGATGTCATTGAGAAATGTATTATCTCATCTGAATCTTTCAATATTCTGCCAAACGTCTCTTCAAACTCTATTTTCTTAGGCGCTTTTGTGGATATTTCCTGACCACCATTTTCAAAATATTCAACCATATTATCCGCTGTAATTTCTTCCATATCCTTAAAACAACCTGTGTCAACCAAAATATAAAAATGAATTAAATGTACATCATAATCTTCAAGCATTTCATTAGGAAAATCACACACACAATCAGCTGTAATTGCTATTCGCTTCTTCATACTTCATCCCTAGCCTTTCAACTCTTAATCTCTTCTGATATCTTTATAGCCACATCCCTAGCCTGTTCATATTCAAATTCGGCAGCAAACTTTTTAACAGGCATAAATAATGGTTTCATCGGATTTCCATTCATTGAACATTGATACATCCCTGAAGCTATTGCCACTATTTCATCTCCGTCAAAATTATCACATGCAGTTTTTATTTGTTCTATTACATCTAATAATTCTTCCATTGAAATCTCTTTTAATTCTTCATTTGTTCCGCTATCTTGTATTTCAATTTCTAATACTCCATTTTCACGTAAATAACTCTCTGCATCATTTAAAACATCCTCATACATAGCTATCATATCTGAATGCTTATCCCTAATCAAATCATAGTTCTCTTCCTTACCTGCAATTTCCATACTTTTAGCAAGTAATGATAACTTTTCAGCACCGATACTAAGGGAAGAACTTTTTAAAGCATGTACTTCTATGATATAATTTTCCCAATCTTCTTGTTTAAAATGTGTATCTAATGATGCTTTATAATTTCTGCCTTTATTTGCATATACACTCAGCACTTCCAAATATACATCTTTATTTCCTCCGGTATATATCATACCTTTGTTTAAACTAATATATTTACCAACATATTCGTCCGCTTCCTTTGTTCCCGTTGTTGAGTGCATCTCCTCTTCACCTTCAATATATGAGGAAACAATTAATTCTTTTGGCAACCATTGTTTTAATGCTCTAGCCAATAATGATAATTCAATAGGCTTTGCTATAAAATCATTAAAGCCTTCATTTAAAAACATCTCCTTTACACCATTTACCGCATTGGCTGTCAATGCAATAATCGGTATGTTTTTAAAATACTCTCCCTCCAGTCCACGAATAATCTTTGTTGCTTCTACACCATCCATTCCCGGCATCATATGATCCATAAAAACAATATCATATTTTTTAGATTTAACTGCCTCTATTGCTTCCGGTCCACTCATAACCGTAACAATCTTCATGTTGTATGGCTTCATTAATCCTTCTGCAACCTTGAGGTTTGTAATATTATCATCTACAATAAGCACCCTCGCCTTTGGTGCTTTAAATCCAATAGTAGCTGTACTCTTATGATCCAAATTCAAATTAATCTTCTCATTATTAAATATTGCTGCCACAGTTAGGGCATAAAACGGCTTATAAATACATTTAATACTCTTTGGTAGTGATACAGCTTCCATTCTTTCCTGTACAACCATAACCTCATATTCTTTAGCTAATTTATCAATCTCTTCTCTACACTCCAAGTATTCCTCTTTTGAAACAATACAATGAGAATAATTATTCTCTTTTAATCCATTCTGCAATTCCTCAAAACTACTATACAATTCACATCCTATGTTAAATTTATCCCCTAATTCATTAATAAGATTACGATACGCCCTGATAATTCTTGGATGATTATATTTGTCCGGATTAATATAAATTGCTACATTTATCTTAGAATGGTCTTTTATATGTATAAATGCTTCCTCATCAGATACTTTAAGCGGTATTACAAATTTGAATTCAGAGCCTTTTCCATATGTACTGGATACATTAATAAAACCGCCCATCTTTGTAATCAACTGCTTTGAAATAGCAAGACCTAATCCTGTACCTTCCACTGCTCTGTTCTTCTTTGTATCCACCTGCTGGAAGCTTGTAAATAATTTCTCTAAATTTTCAGGCGAAATACCAATTCCGGTATCCTTAACTGAAACATTTAAATTAATACCATATTCATGCATTGTATGACTTACTCTTAATATAACACAACCACTGTTAGTGAACTTAACTGCGTTAGTCATAAGGTTAATCATAACCTGCTTAATTCGTACTTCATCTCCAATAAGACCTTTAGGTATATTAGGATCAATTCTCGCAATTATTTCGAGCTTCTTTTCACCTTTTCTGGTCATCGCCATATTTATAACATCATTGATTGTAGAGCCTATATTAAATTCGTCTTCAATAAGCTCCGCTTTACCTGATTCAATTTTGGAGAAATCTAAAATATCATTTATGATTGCCAACAGACTTCTTCCTGAATTCTGTATGTTAAAGCAATTTTCTCTAACTTCTTCACTAATATCTTCTCTGAGAATCAGTTCACACATACCGACAATTGCATTCATTGGTGTTCGAATCTCATGAGACATATTTGCCAAAAAATCCGACTTAGAATGTTCTGCCTTTCTTGCTTCTTCCACGCTCGCCTTTAGATTCTTTTCAACATTATATAAACGATGGACAAAAAACATTAAATATACTTCTGAAAATAACATTGCAAGTATTCGAATAATAAATAATACTTTATCTTCCCCTGTTGTAAATGGTACTGTATTAAGTACTGCAACATGCAAAACAACCATAATTATTGATAAAACCGCAACAACTACAAGCAATCCCCAATTCATATATATTGATAACAAAATCGCCAAACTACATATTACTATAATTGAAGGATATAACTCATTTCGCATAAAACTATAAGCGTAAATATTCGCCATAGTTGCAACCGCAAATATATATGATTGTGTTTTAACACTTACTTTTTCACTAAATGTGGTATACGACACTATGGCTATCAATAATATTATTAATGTATTAATCTCCAGACCCCAATTAGACAATATTGACATCGCAAACATCAATAACGAAAATACAACAAATACACACCACGTTATATAACAATGAACATTTTTCTTAACAATATCTATATACTTCATCTTGTCACCTTCTTTCGTATGTGTAGCACTAAACAGAAAATCCTTCTCTAAGCATTTCTAGAAATATTCCTGTCAGTTGTTCATCTAATTGAGTTCCTTTTGCGTTCTCTAATTCTACAAGTACGGCTTCGTCTGAAAGTCTCTCTCTATATGCACGATTAGTTGTCATTGCATCGTATGTATCCGCAATTGCAATTATTCTTGCTTCTATAGGAATATCTTCAGCTTTTATTCCCTCAGGATACCCTTTTCCATCCCATCTTTCATGATGGTACAAAGCACCAACTCTCAAATTTGAAAAAGTACGAATATTCTTAAGAATTTCTCCACCAGTTACAGAATGTTTCTTGAGAATAGCATATTCCTCATCTGCCAGTGGTAATGGCTTATTGAGAATTTCATCTGGAACACCAATTTTACCAATATCATGTAATAATGCCATATAATGCAAATCCTTTATACGACTTTCTTCCCAGCCAATACGCTTAGCAATAGCCACTGAACATTTGGCTACTCGCTCAGAATGTCCACTGGTATATCTGTCTTTAGCTTCTATGGTCTTTGCAATGGCCATAATGGCATTAAGTGTTACCAACTCAACTTCTTTAGTTTTTTCTGCTAATCTTGATTCCAAATCATTACGCAAATCATTTAATTCCAAAATACGGCTAATTCTACTTTTCATAACCTGCGGAACAAATGGCTTTGCTATAAAGTCATCTGCACCATCAGAAAGACATTTTGCTTCTGTCTCAGGTGACGAATCCGCTGTTAGGAAAATAATGGGTATCTTTGCCCATTCTTCCCTTTCACGAATACGTCGCATCGTTTCCCTACCATCCATCTCCGGCATATTAATATCCAAAAGTATTAAATCTGTATGCATTTTTTCAAGAAATTGTAATGCCTGTATACCAGATAATACCGGTGTAACCTGATATTCCTTTGAAAGCTCCTGTTTTGCTAGAACAAGATTAGTTTTGTTGTCATCAACAATAAGAATATGTTTCATGCAACTTCCTCCTGTGTACCTTTACCATCCCTTTTTTTCTCTACCAGCCTTAACCGCAGCATCATAATTAATTTGTGCGATTTTTTCAAAAGTTTCATCGCCTTGCTTTTCAGGTGGAATATATGCCTTTCCAGGCACTCTCTTTCTTAAATTAAATCGGCTCATAGCTTCTCTGAGTTCATCTGCATTTTCATTTAATAAATCACATGATGCAGCTGTTTCTTGACTAATTGCTGCACTTGTACTAACTAAATCTGAGATTGCAACTATATCCTTTTCAATTTCTTCCAATTGTTCACTCTGATTCTGTCCAGCCACAATCATTTCATCATTGAACTTGTAAATTGCTTCAACTGTATCCTCAATCTTCTTGAATGTTTCAGATGTTTCGTTAGCAATATTATTTCCAATATTTGCTTTGTTAATTGTATCTTCAATCAATTCCCTACTCTCAACTGCAGCTGTTGCACTTTGCTCTGCAAGATTTCTTACCTGTTCTGCTACAACTGCAAAACCACGTCCTGCGTCACCGGCTCTGGCAGCTTCAATAGCTGCATTAAGTGCCAACAGATTAGTCTGGCTCGCAATATCTTCTATAGATGTTATAACTGCAAATATTTTCTCTGAAGACTCAGAGATTTCTTCCATAGCCTCAAGCAACTGAGTCAGTTTCTCACTATTAACAATAATTTCTTTCTTAATTTCATCTGATAGATTTTTAGATTTACTTATTATTACAACATTGTCACTCAACAATCTTGCAGTTTCTTTTACTGCTTCCTTAAACTCAGAAATATTATGTACCTGCTTTGTACAACTATCAGCCAACGAATTACTTGCATTTGCTATATCATCCGCACCTGCTGAAACTCTGTCAGCAATATTTGCAATCTCATTAAACATAATATCATTATTCTGAACCATCTTATAAAGATTCTTCGCCAAACTATCCTTTGCTGAACGAATGTTAACAAAAGCTGTCATATCACCTTCTGCAACCCTCTGTACAACATGAACATTTTCTTGAATACTCATAGCCATAGCCTTAAACGCTGTTATCATTTGATCAATTTCATCAAGTGAATTATATGTCTCGTTAAATTCAAGATTATCAGCCCCCATGGACAGCTCTGTCGCCCATTTTGCAACATTATTAATAGGTTCAGCAATTGTTGCAGATAATTTTTTTGATTCTTTTCTAATATACTTTGGAGTAAAAATTGCAAGAATAATACTAACTATCATTGCTAAATCAAGAATAATAACCAATCTAGTATATCTTCCATCCTTTGTATCAGATAAATATGTTGATATAGCATCCAAATATCCGTTTAATTCTTCTTGTTTCCGTGTCAATTCATTAATTTTTGTAGCCACTTCATCTCCGCTCATACCTTTAGCTTCCACCGCTATGGTATGCATTTCTTCATGAGCTTTCTTTGCAGAATCCATAATTTTCTTTGTTGAAGCATCTAACCTTCCTTTATCAAACTCCTCATACCACTTAGCAAAATCACATTTAGTTGAATCATATTCTACATTTGGAGTTTCACCTTGAATTAAAGCCTGTATAACCTTATATGTCCAGTCACTTTGCATACCTGTTGCTCCTTCAACACTTAATGCAAAATCAGCATAATTCTTCACTCCCAATGCTGAGCCACCTAATAACAACAAACTCATCAAAGTAAAAACAACTAAGAACGACATTATTATAGTCATCATTTTATTATTATGCTGGATTCTTGATTCAATAGTTGCCACTTCGTTTATGTCCTTCTTTTTCGAGTTCTTTCTCATCATAAACAAATCCTCCAATATTCAATTCTAACTCACAATCATTACAAATCTACACATATTATATCACTAATTCTGTAAAATTTATATGGCTAATATTAAATTTTATAAAAAAAACTCTTTATTAGATTTACTTCAAGCTTAATTTTTGATATATTGAAACAGTATCATTTCGATACTCGGATTATTTTTACGAAAGGTCGAATAAATTTATGTACGTATTTATATCACATTCCTCAACTGATGCAACAATTGCTCAGGATATATGTGGCATTTTAGAGGCCACAGGTGTTGAATGTTTTCTTGCACCTAGAAATATTCGTTCAGGATATGAATATGCTTCTGAAATTGTAAATGGACTAGACAAATCGGACATATTACTCTTATTGTTGTCTAGTCGTGCCAATCAGTCACCTCATGTTTTACGAGAAATTGAAAGAGCTGTAACCAACTCTACTCCTATAATTGTATATAAGCTTGAAGAAGTTGAATTAACTAAATCTATGGAATATTTTCTTATGACTCATCAATGGTTAAACGCAGAAAAAGGCGATTACACTAATTTGTTACGTAGCGTTCAAGCTTTTCGCGGTAATGAAGAGTCTACTACTACAGATACAGCTCCTACGGCTCCAACAACGCCTGTTCGCCCTGTATCTGTCACAAAAAAAAGCCAAGCCAGCGTCTTACCATGGGTTGCATTTGCAAGTATTATCATAGCATTAGGTATTATTATTGGCATTCTACTAAACAATGGCAATAGCAACAGCACTCAACATCCCGACTCTGACAGTTACGCTGAAATTGTCAGCCCAAATAATACCTCTTCTACCAACAATACAAATGCTACATCTGATACAACCACTAACGAAGTCGCTTCAACCGAGAATAGCACAACTGTAAATAATGACAATATTTCAATCTCAGATATTAAACTTGGTGACACCATCATTATGGGAAAATATAACGATGCAGATATTTATTGGAGAGTACTAAAAATTTCCGATGATGGAACAGAAGCAATTGTTGTATCACGAGATATTCTTTCATTTAAAGCATACGATGCTCCTGAAAGTGGTACATATAACAATGATGGACAAGAATTCTTCTACTCATCGGATTCTGTTGCTGAAACTGATATGGAGCTTCAAGCATTTATACGAGGTAATAGCATTTGGGAGGCTTCAAGTATCAGAACATGGCTTAATTCAGCTGATGAAATAGTAAAGTACGAAGGCCAGGCTCCTGTAGCCTCTGCAATGGCAGATGGTGCAAACGGCTACAATAGCGAAAAAGGGTTTTTATGCGGCTTTACAGATGAAGAACTTGCTTCAATAAAAGATACAAAAATCAAGACTAAAGGCAACGCTTTGAACGATGGTCAAAACATAGAAACTATAGATAAAATATTCCTTTTATCCATGGATGAATTAGCTTGGTTTGAAGAAGCAAACATATCTACATTGGCAGAACCAACTCCTGAGGCTATTGAGAAAAATGGTACATACTGGTATAAGGATTATTGTGTTGACTATGGCTTAACAACAGCTATGTGGTGGCTACGTGAGCCTGTTACAGACAAATCTGCTCTTTGTTATCTTGTAGGCAATGGCTATTACGAAGAAAACATTTATACTTGGGAAGTTGGCGTTGAAAGCTTTGGTATTCGTCCTGCTATGACTATTGATTTAACTTTTGGAAATTTTAAAAGAGACTGAACAGTATAAAGATACCGTAAGGCGATTCGCTCCCTTACGGTATCTTTATCTTTACAAATTTACCAATCTTATATATTTCTTATTAAATTAACCATCTCTATGGCACTGACAGCACAGTCATACCCCTTGTTTCCTGCCTTTGTTCCAGCTCTTTCTATTGCCTGTTCAATGGTGTCCGTTGTCAGAACTCCAAACATTACAGGTATGTCACTTGATAAGCTCACCTGTGCTATGCCCTTTGACACTTCTGCACATACATAGTCATAATGGTCTGTATTTCCTCTAATTACAGCTCCAAGACATATTATTGCATCATACTTACCGCTTTTTGCCATTTTTGAAGCGATAAGAGGAATCTCAAACGCTCCGGGAACCCATGCTACTGTAATGTCATCCTCGTTAACATCATGTCTTACAAGTCCATCCTTTGCTCCTCCAATCAATTTTGATGTGATGAACTCATTGAATCTGCCGGCAACAATACCAACCTTCATTTCTTTTGCAACTAATTTTCCTTCTAAAACTCTCATTTTAACACTCCTAATCTTTATTAATATTTCAAAATATGTCCCATTCTGTTCTGCTTTGTTCTTAAATAGAACAAGTCATGTGCGGTTGCATCCATCTGAATCGGCACACGCTTTGATATGTCCAAACCATACTCTTTAAGCTGATACACTTTATCCGGATTATTGGTTAGTAAATTCAAGGTCTTCACTCCCAAATCCCTTAAAATCTGAGCTCCAATATAATATTCCCTCTCATCTCCAGCAAATCCAAGAGCGAGATTAGCCTCAAGGGTATCCATACCTTTTTCCTGTAATTCATACGCTCTAAGCTTATTAATCAGACCAATTCCTCTTCCTTCCTGCCTCATATACAAGAGAATTCCACAACCTTCTTTTTCAATACTGCTCATTGCAGCTTCAAACTGTTGACCACAATCACAACGCAATGAACCAAATGTGTCACCGGTAAGGCATTCAGAATGAACTCGACATAATATATTTTCTCCATCTCCTATATCACCCTTTACAAGCGCAACATGATGTTCTCCATTTAGTCTGTTAACATAACCATACGCTTTAAAATCACCATACTTGGTTGGCATATTGGTAACTGTCACTCTTTCTACAAGCTTATCATGACACTTTCTATAATCCTGTAAATCCTTAATATTAATTATCTTAATATTCCAGTTTTTCGCCAGTAGCTGCAGTTTTTCAAGACCCATCATAGTGCCGTCTTCATCCATAATTTCACAACATAAACCACATTCCTTTAATCCTGCAAGTCTACACAAATCCACAGTAGCCTCTGTATGTCCACCTCTTTCAAGAACTCCATTCTTTTTTGCCAAAAGCGGAAACATATGTCCGGGTCTTCGAAAATCTTCTGGTCTTGCACTTTCTTCCACACATTTCATGGCTGTTATTGAACGCTCTTTTGCTGAAATCCCTGTTGTAGTAGAAACATGGTCAATGGATATAGTAAATGCAGTCTCATGGTTATCCGTATTCTCATTAACCATTTGAGGAATCCTTAATTTTTCTATGTATTCTTTTGACATAGGCATACATATAAGTCCTTTACCATAGGTTGCCATAAAATTAATATTCTCTGCCGTGGCATACTCCGCAGCACATATGAAATCTCCCTCATTTTCCCTTTGAGGATCATCTATTACCATAATAATTTTTCCTTCTTTTAAATCATTTATGGCTTCTTCAATACTATTAAACTCACTCATACATTTACCTCCTAAAACCCACACTCTTTTAAAAAATCTTCTGTTATATCTTGTTTTTTATTAGATACTTCTGCATTTTTTACTCCAAATAACAGTTTTTCCACATACTTCCCTACTATATCATTTTCAAGATTAACTATATCACCAACCTTTTTGGTATGTAGTATAGTCACTTCATTTGTATGTGGTATAGTTGATACACAAAAATATTCTTCCTCCACGGATGCAACAGTAAGACTAATACCGTCTATGGCAATTGAACCTTTTTCGACAACATACTTCATTAAATTTTGCGAAGCCTTAATGGTATACCATAATGCAATTCCATCTTTTGTAATCTTTGTAATTTTTCCTATCCCATCAATATGACCTGATACCATATGACCACCAAATCTTCCATCCGCCGCCATGGCTCTTTCTAAATTAACTACCATGCCACAACTTAACTTTCCTAGTGATGAACGATTCAAAGTCTCATGCATAACATCCGCTGTAAATCCATTATCATCAAATGCTGTAACTGTAAGGCAGACTCCGTTTACCGCTATACTATCACCTTTTTTAATATCATCTAGTACTCGCTTTGCCCCAATATATAACAATGCTGAACTTTGATTTTTATGGATTTTTTCAACTTTTCCTATTTCTTCAATTATTCCAGTAAACAGAGCTTTCCACCTCACTTTCTATTAAAAAATCCTCTCCTAATCTGACGATATTACTAATATTTAAACGGACACTTTCATCCGGTGACGAAAAACCAATTCCCTCAACGGGAGACTTTGCCTTCATGCCACCTAAAAGTTTCGGTGCAATATATGTATGAACCTTTTGTACTATTCCTTCATGTAAGGCACTCCAATTAAGCTGACTTCCCCCTTCCAGCATAATACTGCTTATCTCCATTCTTCCAAGTGTTATAACCAGCTTTTTCAAATCAACTACGCCATCTTTTTCATCTATATGAACAATCTGGCATCCCTTATTGATATATTTATCCCACTTTTCACTTTCATTACAACATGTTGCCAATAATGTTGGTATCTCATTTGCCGTATTAACTATATTTGAATCAATTGGAGTTCTAAGCTTGGTATCACATATTATCCTTATGGGATTTCTACCATTCTCCATACGGCAGTTAAGTAGCGGATTATCTGCTAACACTGTTCCAACACCAACCATTATTGCCTGATTTCTTTTTCTCTGTTTATGCACATGTTCTCTGGCACTTTCTCCTGTAATCCACTTAGATAATCCTGTATGAGCAGCTATCTTTCCATCCATTGTCATAGCATATTTCATAGTCACAAATGGATTTCCGGTTCTTATATAATAAAAAAAATCTTCATTTAACTTGTCGCATTCATCCTTTAATACATTTGTTATAACCTTAACCCCCTGCTCCTGTAAGATTCTTACGCCCTTTCCACTTACTAATGGATTAGGATCCAGCGAACCTATAACAACCTTACTTATTCCAGCCTCCAATATAGCATCTACACAGGGTGGTTGCTTGCCATGATGACAACATGGTTCAAGTGTTACATACATTGTTGAACCCACCGGTGACTTGACACATGATAATAATGCATTTCTTTCTGCATGCTTTTCACCATATTTTTCATGATATCCATTGCCTATAATCTCTCCATCTTTCACAACAATAGCTCCTACCATAGGATTAGGCGCCACAAAACCCTCTCCTTTTTTAGCAAGTTCTAATGCCATTTTCATATATTCTTCATCTAGCATAATCTCCTCCAAAAAGTTTTCATTATAAGATTTTCAGGCTTTTAATACAACAAAACCCTGAACCAAAAGTTCAGGGTTTTGTTAATGAAATATTATACATGCAAGATATTCATATGACAAGAATACAAATATTGTCATCCTGTGAATATCTTCGCACTAAAAAAATGCATCATCACCATCTTCTACCATCCAGACTATACTGTCGGTTTTGGAATTACACCAAATCATGCGCCATAGCGCTCGCGGACTTTACCGCCGGTCGGGAATAATGTACCTTTTGTACATGTCACCCTGCCCTGAAGACCTTATTTAATTGTTTTGAATTATAAACATCTTATTGGCATTTGTCAATAGTCAGTTAATAATTCAAAAATTATATGAAGAAACAGTAATTGTATATTGACTTGTGCCTTCTACATATACAGTTCCATCTGTACCCTTAATAGTCACTGTATTCCCATTAGCATCCACAATATTTCCTTTACTTGTCAATGCACCAAGTGTACTATCTGCTGTTACTATCCAAGTTGATGTTTCATCAATGGAAAGATTTGCATATCCGTCACCACCATTACCTGCTGCACTTTCGTCCTGAATAAACGCACCTGTTAAAGTACTTCTATTCTCCATAGTAAAATCTAATGTACTGATACTATCCCAAATAATATTACCATTCATCTCCTGAGCATCAGCAGTGAATATACAATTAGCACCATTAGCGCCACTCTGTCCCCAGCCACGCTCATTCTGATTACCTGTACATTTTAAGAAAAATTCACAGTCAGCTGAAGATGTAATGTCTACATCAGAAATATAAAATGTGCTTTCTGTATTTGTTGTATAGAAAATTCCTCCATTCTTTGAAGTCAGCGAACCTCCATTCATAGTAAATGTACTGTTACCAATTTCTGAATCACCAGACATACTTTGGTAAAGAATTACTGTCCATGTACAATCATTTTGACTTAAATCCGGCATATTTCCAGTAACATCACACTCTGTTAAAGCTAATGAATTGAGACCTTCAATACAAACAGCCTCTGAACCTGTAGCGTTGAGTGTGGCATTCTCAACTGTAATATTTGCTGTACAATATAACGCCGGTGAGCCTGAACCATTGGAAGTGTAAGAACCACCATCTACTGTCATAGTTCCGCCACCGCGGTCGCTACGAATAGCAGCTGCTGATTCGCCATTTGTTTCTATTGTAAGATTAGATGCATATAATGTACCACCACCTGCAACATGTATTCCACCTGAAGTATTCTGTGTAGTTGTAATAGTAGTATCAGATACATATGCTACACCACTACCATAAGCAAATACACCTGCACCGCCTGCTGCATTTGTTTCAATTGTACTACCTGTAACCTCTACAGTTCCATCTGTAGTTAAAATTGCAGCACCAATTCCATAAAAGCTTGAATTGTCACCACCTGTAGAGTCCGTTGAAGTTCTATTCACAACCATCTGTGCAAGACTAACTGATGCTCCATTACTAACCAATACAGCATTCTCATCTGTTCCTGTCGATGATATAGTTTCATTAGATAATTCTGTGTCTTCTGTATAGTTATTAAGAGCTTCATATGAGCTTGGTGCTCCTTGGTTATTTCCACCTGGAACTCCCTGACCATTTCCACCCATGCCACCCATAGAAGCCATATCTATAACACTAATAGAAATTGCGTTTCCTTCTGCATCAAGTTCTACTGTAACCATAGAAGGTACACTTAAATCTTCTATAGTAATCTCATTACCTGATGCATCTGTAATAACAGTATTTGTTGTTACCTTGATACTCTTTGTCTCAGCTTCGCCATTCATCATACCACCTTGTGGCATTTCCATCTGTTCGCCTTCTGGCATCTGTGGTAACTCGCCTTCAGGCATTTCTGGCTGTTCACCTTCCGGCATTCCCATCTGTTCGCCTTCCGGCATTTGTGACTGCTCTCCTCCTATACTCTGTAGTTGTCCACCTTCTAAACCTTGTATCTGTCCACCTTCTGGCATCTGTGGTTGTTCGCCATCTAATTCTTGCATTTGTCCGCCTTCCGGCATCTGTGGCTGTTCACCTTCCGGCATCTGTCCGCCTTCTGGCATCTGTGGCTGTTCACCTTCCGGCATCTGCCCGCCTTCCGGCATTTCCATCTGTTCGCCTCCTTCTACATCGCCCTCTGGAATATTCATCACTGCAAGTGTAATTGTAGAATCCTCCACACTTTGTATTATTCCTGTTACTGTCTCAGCAACTTCTGATTCTTTAGACTGTTCCTGTTTTGTAGTCGATTTTGATGTTGAATCATCTGTAGAAGAATTGTTACAAGCTGTTAATAATACACAGCTTGTCAATAATGCACATATGTATAAATTTTTTCTTCTCATAATAATAGTTGTCTCCTTTTGATTTACATAACACTTTTTCTTTTCGTATTATGATTTTTAATACGCACTTATCATAAAAATTGTTTGTGTAACTATTTTGACTAAAAAGTGTTGGTTTTATGAAAAAATTTTTTACTCACACCGTCGGTGACTCTAAAACTTTTTCCAGATAATACCTACAATGATTCTCCGGGCAATCTTCCAATACTCCAAATACTTCATAACTATGCTTAATATAGAAATCCTTTGCCTGAAAATCAAATGTATCCAAATGAATTAATTTACAATTTTCTTCTAATGCTATTCTTTCGATTTCTTTTAACAATTTCGAGCCTAATCCTTGCTTTCTATACACTTCATCTACCCATAAAATGTCTATATATAAAACATTCCAACAATACATCTTTGCAATACAACCAGCCATAATGTTATTGTCTTTATCAACTATTTTCTTATTGATAAATACAAAGTCTATTTTTTGTGTCTTTGGTACTTGACCTAAATTGTATTCAACGAGTCTATCGCAGATGTATCTCTCATCATCTTTTTCACAATTTACAACATTATATTCCATTTTATCACCTACTGACCATTCACATTTTTCCTAAAAATATCATTTATCAATGCCTCTTCTAACAATAAATCTTAAATATTACGGGTTAAATCTGATTTTTCACAACTCACCCCCGTAATTTTTTCTTTAAAAACAATAATATTTCTCAATTTTACGGGTCAAAACTTAATTATCTCATAATGACCCGTATTTTTTCCAAGATTTTTCTTCAAATATATAAAAATCTCATTTTATAATCCAATTTTACTGATTTTTTACGGGTTAATTTTATTTTTTCTTTGGCTAACCCGTAAATCATTTTTTACATACTTAAAAATACTAAAAATCTACGGGGCAAATTCTTTTTTTCACAACTCAACCCGTAATCCCCCAAAAATTTGCATTATGTAAACATCATCTCTTCAAAACTTTTTCCAATTCTATCACATAAATATAATATCTTTAATCAAGAAAACAATAAATCCCCTTATACACTTTAGTACAAGGAGATTCTTTTATCCTTTTGATTAAAATTAGTTACTTAATTTTGTTATTCATTTTGCTCCATTCTAATCACTTAATTTGATTGGTATACATAGCTTTTTTAAGTAGTAACTCCATAACAAAGCCACAACCAAATATGAAAATGCCTATTACACACATTACAATCTTTTCCAGCACTTTCAATTCTAAAATAGTTGGGAAGGTCAATCCTATTGTAATTCCGCATATGATTAACAATGCAGCTATCACTCTCATTTTCCCAAGATTCTTTGCCTTTACTAATAGATTAGTTAAATTTCCTTCTGCTTCATTTTGATAATTTTCCATACTCAACCTCTTTCCACTTAACAATTCATTTACAGAAATTCCTAAGATTTCACATAATTCTAGCATAACTGATGTATCAGGCATACTCTTGCCTGTTTCCCATTTTGATATTGCCCTGTTTGTAATATTAAGCTTTTCGGCTAACTGTGCCTGAGTCAAGTTTTTCTCCTTACGGCACTCTGCAACAAATTTTCCAATTTCTACCTGATCCATATTATCCTCCTTCCAATCCCAGTATACTTTTTATTTTTAATAAAGTACACGAACTGTTAGTTGATATCATACATTCAACCGATAGTTGATTAATGTAAATCTTGTTTTTTTTATGTAAAAAAAGACACGCCTTACTGGCGTGCCTTCATTAAATATGTACATTTATAAAATTGATCCTAAAATAAAGTAAATAAGAGATGATACAATGCTTATTACTGCATATGCAGGAACACATGTGTATACTGTGCTCTTTGTATCCTCACAAACACTCTTAACACCAAGATATGTAAGAATTGTTGCTATAAATGATTTTGCTGAAGTAATCGCTGTCATAATCCATGATAATAACTTAAAATCAGGAATAAAATCTAATACTCTAATTACAACAAATACCGGAATAATAATTAAATAATCAATTACTGAAATTGCAAATGCCTGCTTCCATGTAATCTGAACCTTCTTAATAAGCTTGATTGCAAAGAAAAATACTACAGCTGTAATCGCAACACCGGCAGCCACGTATAAAATATCCATCAATACACCTTTGATGATATCACCAACTTCATATATTGATTCATCTAAATTGAAATCATCTATATAATCTTCTACATCCATATCCCAATCATCTGCCGCATCTTCAAGATTCTCATAATGTTCAATGTTTGCTTTAACTTTAATCCAAATTCCGTAAATTACATCAAGCACTGCATAAACAGCTGTCATAACAGCCATCGCAATCCAGCTAATGCTATCTACAAATTTCTTAGCACCCTCCTTTGGATCTGCAATAATTGCTTTGACTGATCCAATAATGTCATTAACAAATGTCATAAGTAAAATCCTCCTAAAAATAAATTTTCCATTTTGAAAAACACCACAGTAATGATAGCATAGTTCTTTACAAAAGTAAAGCGCACATTATACTAGACTTTCCTCAGATATTAAGTAATAATTTTCTATGTATTTTTCCTTTTATTCCTTTTCCCAACCTTGACACATAGAAACTGCCTTATGCCATTTTGAAATATATTTATTCTTAATTTTTTCATCCATAGATGGTATATATTCCTGAGCCTTATCCCAACTATTTTTAATGTTTTCAAAGGATGACCAAACACCTACATACAAACCGGCTAAATATGCTGCTCCCAAAGCTGTAGTTTCCATAATCTTTGCTCTTTGAACTTTAGCATCAATAATATCCGCCTGAAATTGCATTAAAAAGTTGTTATTAGATGCGCCACCATCAACCTTCAATGTATTTATCTCAAGGCCCGTATCCTGTTTCATTGCCTCAATCACATCCATAGTCTGGTATGCAATAGCTTCCAAAGATGCTCTGATTATATGATTTCTATTTGCGCCACGCGTTAATCCAAAGATTGTTCCTCTAGCATACATATCCCAATAAGGTGCACCAAGTCCTGTAAATGCAGGCACCACATACACACCATTATTATCATCAACCTTATTGGCAAAATACTCTGAATCTGCTGAATCAATAATAAATCTCATTTCATCTCTAAGCCACTGAATCAAAGCACCACCAACAAAAACTGAACCTTCTAATGCATACTGAATCTCCTTACTTATTCCTGCTGCAATAGTTGTAATAAGTCCATTACTAGATGAAATGAATTTCTCACCTGTATTCATAAGTAGGAAACACCCTGTTCCATATGTATTTTTTACATCACCTGCTTCAAAACATGCTTGCCCAAATAACGCTGCCTGCTGGTCACCAGCCACACCTGCAATTTTGATTTCATGTCCCAATATTGATACACTTCCAAAATCATCTGACGAACTCTTAACTTCTGGTAACATAGACATAGGGATGCCAAAATATTCACATAATTTCTCATCCCATTTCAATTCTTTTATATTATATAACATTGTTCTTGAAGCATTTGTATAATCTGTGGCAAACACTTTCCCATCTGTCAATTTCCAAATCAACCATGTGTCCACAGTACCAAATAACAAATCTCCTTTATCAGCTAGTTCTCTGGCACCTTCCACATTGTCCAATATCCACTTAATCTTTGTTGCTGAAAAATATGCATCCAAGATTAACCCTGTAGTATCTTTAATATAATCAGCCAATCCATCCTGACGAATTTTCTCTACTATATCCGCTGTTCTTCTGCATTGCCACACAATTGCATTATAGATAGGCTTTCCAGTATTTTTATCCCATACAATTGTAGTTTCTCTCTGATTAGTAATGCCGATTGCAGCAATCTGCTGTGGCTTAATTCCACTTTTTGCAACTGCCTCAATAAGCACCGAATACTGTGATGCATAAATATCCATCGGATCATGTTCAACCCAGCCCGGCTGAGGATATATTTGCTTGAATTCTTTTTGTACAACTTCTTTTATATTTGAGTTACTGTCAAATATTACTGCTCTTGAAGATGTTGTTCCCTGGTCAAGAGCGATTATGTATTTATCTTTTTGCATAATTTTCTCCCTCAATTCATCTTTGGTAGTGTCAAATTAACTACCTATTTTCTTCTTTTAATTCCTTATATTTTCGGAAAAATCAATTCTTTTTAAATAAAAAGAGCATTGACCTCCCTTTTGTAGTATAA
>CAZESO010000013.1:0-19632 GCA_964515325.1 uncultured Roseburia sp.
TAAATGCAGATATTCTTGTATATTATCCTGTTCTTGATATTGCATTGGAATTATCATCTATGGGTATCCGAGTTGATAAGGAAGCGTTGCTTAGCCAGCTTAAGAAGGCTGGATGTGAGGAAAGAGCAGAGCTTCCATTCCAGAAGGCTATTATAAACGAAGAGCTTCCATATACAATAGGTGGAGGTATCGGTCAGTCCAGACTTTGTATGTTCTTCTTAAGAAAAGCACATATCGGTGAGGTTCAGTGTTCGATATGGGATGATGATACAAAGAAATTGGCTAAAGAAAATAAAATTAAATTATTATAGGAAGGATGCCGCTCTTATGAGCGGCGTTTCTTTGTTTACAACATATTTTAACCGTTGCAAATAGGAAAAAAGTACTATTTACAATAGCTCGCTTGTGTGGTATCATTGGTAAAATCTTAAATCTTAAATAAAATATTTATTCAAAGTTCAATTATTTTTCCCAATTATTATGTGAGATGAAAGGAAAAAATAATGTATAGTAAGGTACTTAGTGCGTATATAAAAGGTGTCAGCATAGAGTTTGTTGATGTGGAGTGTGATATTAGCAGTGGCTTGCCTGTTATGGACATGGTAGGACTTTTGGCATCGGATGTGAAGGAAGCCAAGGACAGGGTGAGGACTGCTTTAAAAAATATGGACATTTATTTGCCACCTAAAAGAATAACCATTAATTTGTCACCTGCAAATGTAAGAAAACAGGGAAATATGTATGATTTGCCCATTGCAATGGCGCTGGTTTCTTCTATGGGTATTGTGGGAAAGGACAAGCTTCATGAGGTGCTCATAATGGGAGAGCTGAGTCTGGATGGCAGGGTTAATAAAGTCAATGGTGTGTTACCGGTTGTGGCAGAGGCAAAAAAGCTTGGAATAAAGAAATTCATTGTTCCAAAGGAGAATCTGGCAGAGGGGGAAATTGTTGATGATATTTTTATTGTAGGAGTTTCTTCTATATTAGAGGCAATTGCTGCTGTCAATAATGACGGATTTGTATTGTCAGAAAAGGAAGAAAGAAATATGTCGCAGGTCGATTGCTGTGACTTAAAGGATTTTTTTGATGTAAAGTGTCAGGAAAGTGTTAAACGTGCAGTAATGATTGCGGTGGCAGGTATGCATAATATTCTAATGATTGGAGCGCCAGGGTCAGGTAAGACGATGATTGCCGAGCGTATTCCTTATGTGCTTCCGAGACCGAATTTGGAGGAATGTCTGGAAATAACCAAGATACAGAGCATAACAGGAAATCTTAAAAAGGACGGATTGGTTACGGAGAGGCCATTTAGGGCGCCACATCACACCATATCTAAGATTGCTTTAGTTGGCGGTGGGGTTGTGCCAAAGGCAGGGGAAATTACCATGGCACATGGAGGAGTGTTGTTTTTGGATGAGCTTGCAGAATTTAAAAGTGAGACGCTGGATACATTGCGACAGCCGCTGGAGACAGGAAAGGTAATTATAAATAGAACAAATGGCAATTATGTGTTTCCGGCGAAAACATTACTTGTAACTGCCACGAATCCATGTAAGTGTGGTTACTATCCCGATAGAAACAGGTGTACCTGCACGGAGATGAGTGTGAAAAAGTACATTAATAGAATAAGTGGACCTATGCTTGATAGAATGGATATTTGGGTATATATACCTAATGTTAATATTCATAAATGCGATAATGGAAAATGTATGTCTACCGGGGAAATGCTTGAAAAAATTGAAAAGGCAAGAATTGTGCAAAGTGAGCGTTTAAAGGATTGTGAAGAGCATTTTAATGGCAAGCTTCAGGGCAAGGATGTTGATAAATACTGTGTGCTTGGGAAGGAAGAAAGAATGTTTTTGAACAGTGCATATGATAAAAATATTATGTCATATAGAGGATACTATAAAATTATTAAGGTTGCCAGAACCATAGCTGATATTGAAGGGAGTGAGAAAATCTGTGTGTCTCATCTGGCAGAGGCTGCAGGCTATAGAAATGACTGGAGATGAAATGGGAAAATACTGGTATTGGCTGGTAACTGTGGAGGATATGTGGTTTGACAAAATTCGTAAGCTTATGGAATATTTTGATAATCCGAAGGAGGTATATTTTGCAAATGAAAAGATATTACTAGAATCAAAGGTGTTTAATGATGAGGATATAAGAAAGCTTAATGTTAGCAGGGATATGTGGGATTTGGATGGAAATATGCGTAATCTTGAGAAAACAGGTATAGGTCTGACATATTATGGAAAAGATGACTATCCTGGTAAACTGAATGAGTATGCAGATAAGCCATTTGTATTATTTTATAAGGGAAGGCTGCCGTCTGATGAAAAAATGGTGGCGATTGTAGGAGCAAGAAGCTGTAGCTCTTATGGGAAGGAGATAAGTGGCAATATTGCCCAAGAGCTTGCAAAATATGACGTGAAGGTTATCAGCGGAATGGCCAAGGGCATTGATAAATACGCTCATAATGGTTGCATAAATGGAGGCACAGATACGTATGCTGTATTAGGGTGCGGAGTAGATGTATGTTATCCTATGGAAAATATTGAGCTTTATACTCAAATTCAGAAAAATGGAGGAATTATATCTGAGTATCCCCCTGGAGCGAAGGCGTTACCTTGGCGATTTCCATACAGAAATCGAATTATAAGCATGCTTGCGGATATGGTCATTGTGGTGGAGGCGAAGGAAAAAAGCGGAACCTTCATAACAGTTGACTATGCGCTAGCTTATGGTAAGGATGTATTTGCGGTGCCGGGAAGAATAACGGATGCCTTAAGTGTTGGGTGCAACAAGCTTATTGGGGCAGGGGCTTATCCTTACATTGGAATGGAGGATTTGTTACTTCATCTTGGTATTGTAAAAAATGAAAAAAATATAAAAAATAATTTTTCTCTTGAAAAAGATTTTGAAGTAGTGTATAGTTGTCTCTGTTTGTATCCGGTCGGGGTAGAAGAAATTGTACAGACGACAGGATTGGACATTGGTAAAGTGTATGAAATACTGATGAAGCTTAGGGTTAAAGGAATGGTCACAGAGGTTTTTAACGGCCATTATATTAAGAAATTACATTGATATGAAATGGGAGAGACGAAATGGCAAAATATCTTGTAATAGTGGAATCACCTTCTAAGGTGCCTACAATTAAAAAGTTTCTTGGATCAAATTATGAAGTTGTTGCTTCAAATGGTCATGTAAGAGATTTTCCGAAGAGTACAATGGGGATTGACTTTGAGAATGATTATGAACCTAAATATATAACCATTAGGGGAAAGGGAGATAAGCTTGCAGAGCTTAGAAAGCTTGTGAAAAAGGCTGAGAAAGTGTATCTTGCAACTGACCCTGACCGTGAGGGTGAGGCTATATCATGGCATTTATATAATTCTCTTAATCTTGATGATAAGAAGGCAGTCAGAATTACATTTAATGAGATTACAAAGAATGCCGTAAAGGAATCCATTAAGCAGCCAAGAAAATTGGATATGGATCTTGTTGATGCACAGCAGGCAAGAAGAATGCTTGACAGAATGGTAGGATACTCTATCAGTCCGCTTTTGTGGGAAAAGGTAAAGCGCGGCTTGAGTGCAGGACGTGTGCAGTCTGTTGCGCTTAGAATGATTTGTGACAGAGAACAGGAGATAAATGACTTTATTTCAGAGGAATATTGGACATTAGATGCAGTGTTAAAGGTGAAAGGTGAAAGAAAACCAATAACAGCAAAATTTTATGGTGACAAGAATGGCAAGCTTGAGATAAAGAATGAAAAGACTGTAAATGATATTATAAAAAAAGTTAAAAAATCGGAGTTTAATATAGTTGACATTAAAAATGGCGAACGCGTCAAGAAGTCACCATTACCATTCACTACAAGTACATTACAGCAGGAGGCGGCTAAAACACTGAACTTCTCCACACAGAAGACTATGAGACTTGCACAGCAGTTGTACGAAGGTGTTGATATAAAGGGCCAGGGGACTATAGGTCTTATCACATATTTGCGTACTGATTCTACAAGAATCTCAGATGAGGCAGATAAGAATGCAAGACAATATATTAAAGAGATTTATGGAGAGAAGTACGCTGCAGAGGGTGAGAAAAAGGCTAAAAAGTCCGCAAAGATTCAGGATGCTCATGAAGCTATAAGACCTACGGATATTGCGCTTACACCGACTGTTGTGAAGGATGATTTGACAAGAGATTTGTTCAGATTGTACCAGCTTATTTGGAAGCGTTTTGTTGCCAGCAGAATGGAAAATGCAAGATATGAAACTACTTCGGTGAAAATTGAAGCGGCAGGGTATACATTTAATGTTGCTACATCAAAGCTTTCTTTTGATGGTTTTATGTCTGTTTATGTTGAGGCTGACGAAGAAAAGGAAGAGTCAGGTGTACTGTTGAACAAGATTACTAAGGATAGTAAGCTTACGTTGGAGGATATGGAGTCGAAGCAGCATTTTACACAGCCACCTGCACATTTTACAGAGGCAGCTATGGTTAAGGCTATGGAAGAACAGGGAATTGGTCGTCCAAGTACCTATGCACCAACTATTACAACGATTATTCAGAGACGATATGTTGCTAAAGAAAATAAGAATTTATATGTTACAGAATTGGGTGAGGCCGTAAATAATATTATGAAGGCAGCCTTTGAAGTTATTGTGGATTTGAGCTTTACAGCTAACATGGAGTCATTGCTTGATATGGTTGAAGAAGGCAGTGTTAATTGGAAGACAGTTGTGCGTAACTTCTATCCTGATTTGGAAAATGCCATAAAGAATGCAGAGCAGTCTCTTGAAAAGATTGAGATTGAAGATGAAAAGACAGATGTGATATGCGATGTCTGTGGAAAAAATATGGTTATAAAGTATGGACCCCACGGTAAGTTTTTGGCTTGTCCGGGCTTCCCGGAATGCAGAAATACAAAGCCGTATTTTGAAAAAATTGACGTTTCCTGCCCTGTGTGTGGCGGAGAGGTTGTTATTAAGAAAACAAAGAAGGGCAGAAAATACTATGGTTGTCTGGACAATACAGTATGTGAGTTTATGTCATGGCAGAAGCCTGTGGAAAAGAAATGCCCTGAATGTGGTGGTTACATGGTTGAGAAGGGTAGCAAAATTGTCTGCGCTGATGAAAAATGTGGCTATGTAGAAAATAAATAAAAAAAGTATTTATTTTTTGTAAAATTTATGATAAAATACTCTTAAATAAAATTTGTTTAGGAAGGAACCGCGTATTAGCAATGGATTTGCTAAAGAGGTTCCTTTTCTTTTTTAGGGGGAAGTTTGATTGACAAAATATAGAAAAAATTTTGCAATTAATTGTCGTAAGAACTTGAAGTTTTTATGGAATTGTACTATAATTACTCTAATTATGAGTATGTATACGGAAAGGAGCAGAATATGATATTTTCGAATGCTTACAATTATGTTAACGTGTTAGAAAAGGCGGCAGATGCATCATGGACAAGAAATGAAGTATTGTCTAATAATATTGCTAATGCTACAACACCGGGCTATAAGAGACAGGATGTTTCTTTTGAAAGCTACCTGTTAGAAGAATTGGTTGGTGGAAGCACTGAATCACTTAGAAAAAAGGTTGATGACGTGGATCTAAGCAATCTTCGTACAACAATTTATACAGATTATACTAATCTTTCATATAGACTTGATGGTAATAATGTTGACCAGGACACAGAAAACGTTGAACTTGCGTCAAACCAGCTGAAATATCAGGCTCTGATTGAAAGTATTAACTATGAATTCAATATGATTAAAGCAGCATTGAGCAAATCATAGAATAGGAGGTATTTATGGGATTATTTACATCTTTTGATATAAGTGCAAGTGGAATGACAGCACAGAGACTTCGTTCGGATATAATTGCACAGAACCTTGCAAATGTTAATTCTACAAGCTCTGAGGATGGTGGAGCGTATAGAAGAAAAACAGTAGTATTTGCAACAAAGGACTATACACCTTTTAGTGAAGTAATGGGTACTGCTGCAAGTAAATATAATGGAGGGGTAAAGGTAACGCAGATTGTTGAGGATACAGAGACTCCTATGAATATGGTATATGACCCTTCACATCCTGACGCTGATGAGAATGGATATGTTACATACCCTAATGTTAACGTTGTTACAGAAATGACAAATATGATTGATGCGTCAAGAGCTTATGAGGCTAATGTTACAGCGTTTAATGCAAGTAAGAGTATGGCCATGAAGGGACTGGAAATTGGACAGTAATACATAATGGAGGCGTAAAATGGATATTAGTAATCTTTCTGGTGCTGCTGCACAGCTCTATACCAAAGCTATAGAGAATATGAGCAATAACAGCAACATTATTACAAATAGTTCTGAAGAAGATACAGCATTCTCTAATATTTTATCTGCAGCGATGGGACTTGTAAATCAGACAAACAGCCTGTCAGAAGAGGCTGAGGAGGCAGAGATTGATTTTGCGTTGGGCAACGCAGACAGCACTCATGATGTTACAGTTGCACAGCAGAAAGCGTATTTGTCATTACAATACACGGTTGCAATCAAGAATGCGGTTTTAGATGCATATAAAGAGATAATGAATATGCAGATATAAAATTTACGATTAACAAAAAGGACAGAGTATGAACGAGAAAGCTAAAGAACTGCAGAAAAAAGCTGCGGATTTCTGGAATAGATATGATAAAAAACAAAAAAGAATGATAATAAGCATTACGCTGGTTGTGGTAATAGCAGTATGTATTCTTGCGTATGCACTTACAAAGCCTACATATGTTGAGCTTATTACTTGTAATGACTTGGAAGAAGCATCAAATATTGATCAGATTCTCGAAGAGAATCAGATAGATTATGAGACAAGCGGTAATAGCTTGACTTTCTCGGTTAGAGAGGAAGATCTTACAGAGGCTACATATCTTATAGCTCAGGAGGGCTATACTGCTACGGATTATACTATGGAAGAGTATGCGGAACAGGTGAGCTCGTTTGCTACAACACAGGCTGATAGGGAACGATATTATCTTAAGTATCTTGAAGATAAGATGCGCGCCACAATCAAGTCCTTTGATTATGTAAAGGATGCGTATGTACAGATTTCGAAGCAGGAAGCATCATCTTTTGTAATTGATGATGATGAAGAAACATACGTAAGTGTTAATCTTGATTTGCGTAAAAGCATAGATTCTGCTACAGCGGAAGCGTTGGCGAATTACATACGTACAGCAGTAGGAAATGAGACTACTGAGAAGATTACGATTCTTGATTCTACAGGCAATCTGTTATTCAGGGGCAAGAAACAGAATGAAAGCTCAGATGGCCTGCTTACACAGGAAGAGCAGGAGCTGATGAGAGACGGCATCTATGATGATTTTGTAAATAAGGTAACAGGCTTGCTTGCAAATACACAGTTGTATTCATCAATTGTTGTTACACCGGAGCTTTCAATTAATTTCACAAGAGAAGATGAAGTTGAAACAATCTACTTCAATGATGATGAAGTTAAATATAATGATTACTATTACGAACAGGAAGGTGGCAGTGTGACGGGTGGAATTCCGGGAACTGATTCTAATGATGATGAAACGGATTATATGATTTCGGCATCAGATTCCACAACATCCAGTGTTACAATAAGAAAAAATGAGTATGCAGTAAGCTCTAAGGTTATTTCAAGAACCGGACAGGTAGGTGTGTATCAGCCGGAGACTTCGTCAGTATCGGTTACATTGGTTGACTATGTGGTTTACAACGAGGATACACTTGAGGAAAATGGAACTCTCGACGATATTACATGGGAAGAATTCAAGAAGCAGAATGGTGATATTGTTGCAACAGAAGTTGATCCGATTATATTGGAATTGATTTCGGGAGCAACAGGTATCGATGTTGATAATATAATTGTATATGCTAACAAGGTACCAATATTCGAGCCATCAGAAGGTAATACGGAGTTTGTTAATAGTATATTACCGATGATAATAGCTGTTATTACATTAGTATTACTTGCATTCATAGTTTGGAGAAGCTTAAGACCTGTTGAAATTAGTGAGGTTGAGCCTGAATTATCAGTTGAAGAATTACTTTCTTCAACTAAGGAAAGACAGGCTGTTGAAGAGATTGATTTTGAAGAGAAGTCAGAGACCGGAAAGGCTATCGAGAAGTTTATCGAAGAAAATCCGGAGGCTGCAGCTGCTTTACTTAGAAACTGGTTGAATGAAGATTGGGATTAATTAGGATAAAGAGAGGCTAGTATTATGGCAAAAAGCTCATATAATGATGGATATTCCGGAATCACCAAAGCAGCACTTTTGCTTATTGCTTTAGGACCGGAGGTGTCTGCCAAGTTATTTAAACATTTAAAAGAAGATGAAATCGAACAGTTAACTCTTGAAATTGCCAATACAAGAAGTGTTTCACCTAGAGAAAAGGAAGAGGTGATGACTGAGTTTTATCAGGTATGTCTCGCTCAGCAGTTTATTGCAGAGGGTGGTATCGGATATGCGAAGGACCTTTTGGAAAAGGCGCTTGGTTCAGAGAAGGCTCAGGATGTTATCAGCAAGCTTACAGCTTCATTGCAGGTTAGACCATTTGAGTTTATTAGAAAAACAGACCCTGCTCAGCTGTTGAACTTTATTCAGGACGAGCATCCTCAGACTATCGCACTTATATTATCATATTTGCCGCCGCACCAGTCATCGCTTATTGTTTCGGCATTGCCACTTGATAAGCAGGCTGATGTAGCAAAGCGTATTGCTATGATGGACAGAACATCTCCGGATGTTATTAAGCAGGTAGAACGAGTATTGGAGAGAAAGTTAGCTTCACTTGTAAATCAGGATTACACAATTGTTGGTGGTGTTGATGCCATTGTTGATATTCTTAATACTGTTGATCGTGGTACTGAGAAACATATTATGGAAAATCTCGAAATTGAAGAGCCAGAACTTGCAGATGAAATCAGACGTAAGATGTTTGTATTTGAAGATATTCTTAGTCTTGATGATAAAACAATTCAGAGAGTTATGCGTGAAGTTGATAATAATGATATTGCAGTTGCTCTCAAGGGTGCTAATGAAGAAGTTCAATCTGTTATCTTTAACAACCTTTCTAAACGTCTCGCAGCTATGATACGTGAGGAAATGGATTTTATGGGTCCTGTTCGTATGAAAGATGTTGAAGAAGCACAACAGAAGATTGTAAATATTATTAGAAAACTTGAAGATACTGGTGAAATTATTATTTCACGTGGCGGAGGTGACGAACTGGTTGTCTAATTTATATAAAGGTCCTATGTATGTGACCGGTGAAAGAAAAGCACGAGTTATCGATAGTAACGAAGCTATATCGGCTAAATTAATGGAAATAAAAAAGACGATACAGCAGAGTGATTGTTCGTATAAAGAGGGAGATTCAGAAGGCTTTGTTGTTGGAATAAATGCTAAAAATGTAGAAGAGTTGATTTTGGAAGAAGAAACGGAAAGCAGAAACAATGATGAAGTTGCCAGAATAGGGAAAGATATAGAATATATGCTTAATAATGCTGATATGCAGGCAAAAAGCATTATTGATAAAGCAAGATATGATGCAGCTATGATTGTGTCTGAAGCACAGAAACAAGCTGAAAGCATTAAAAAGCAGGCTAAAGATGAAGGAATGTCCATTGGATATGAAGAGGGCAAAAACAAAGGTGTTGATGAAGTTGAACAACTAAAACAACAGATTTTGACCCAGCAGGAAGAAATGGAAATAGAGTATAATCAGTTGGTTGAAAATATTGAACCACAGCTGGTTGAAGTAATATTAGAAGTTTTTTCTGAAATAACGAATGTTATATCGATGGATAAGAAGGATATAATCCTTAGTCTTGTAAATAGTGTTATGTCAGGTGATGATATTGGTAATAACTATGTTATTAGAGTTAGTCCGGATGATGTGAAATTTTTGCGAGACAATAAAAATTATATAGAAAAAATGACTCGAAAAGATGTACATATAGAGATAGTTGAAGATGTGTCTCTTGAAAAAAATCAGTGTCTTATTGATACAGACTTAGGAATATTTGATGCTAGTTTGGATATACAACTTGAAAATCTTATAAATGATATAAGAATATTGTCTTGTACAGGCAGGGAAAGTTAATGTGTTGATAGCTAAGTGTCAGAAGGGCATGGGGCGAACAATGTCATATATAAATACTGAAAAATATAAAAACTTATTGAATAAAAAATATGCAAGAAAGCTTGGAAAAGTATCGAAGATAGTTGGTCTTACCGTTGAATCTATTGGACCTGAAGCGAATCTTAATGATGTATGTGTAATAAAAACAAATGATTCTACACAAAATGATATTATGGCAGAGGTTGTAGGCTTTAAAGAGAAAAGAGTATTGTTGATGCCGTTTGAAAATGTCGATGGAATTGGACCGGGTTCTATTGTTGAAAATACAGGTAATGTATTACAGGTTGAAATGGGTGATGATATTTTAGGGAAAGTTCTCGATGGATTGGGAAGACCTATTGATGGTTCGAGAGTTGATAGTTCGGTATTTTATTCAGTAGAAGCTCCGCCGCCGGATCCTATGTCGAGAGAGATAATAAGCGAGATTTTGCCGCTTGGAGTTAAGGCGGTTGATGGTCTTATTACAGTTGGTAAAGGTCAGAGGATAGGTATATTTGCGGGCAGTGGCGTTGGTAAAAGTACACTTCTTGGTATGTTTGCCAGAAATACTAAAGCTGATATAAATGTTATAGCTCTTATAGGTGAGCGAGGAAGAGAGGTAAGGGAATTTATTGAAAGAGATCTTGGTGAAGAGGGTATGAGAAGAAGTGTTGTAGTTGTTGCAACGTCTGATAAACCAGCTCTTATTAGAAATAAAGCTGCTAAGACAGCAACAGCAATTGCTGAATATTTTAGAGACCAAGGTAAAGATGTACTGCTTATGATGGACTCGTTAACAAGATTTTCTATGGCGCAGAGAGAAATTGGTCTTGCGTCAGGTGAACCTCCGGTTACAAGGGGATATCCGCCAAGCGTGTATAGTGAAATGCCAAAACTTTTGGAGAGGGCAGGAACTAATGATAAAGGTTCTATAACAGGATTATATACTGTACTTGTAGATGGTGATGATTTTAATGAACCTATAACAGATACAGCAAGAAGTATTCTTGATGGACATATAATGTTGTCAAGAAAATTGGGACATAAAAATCATTATCCTGCGATTGATGTGTTACAGAGTATATCCCGTGTCATGAGTCAGGTTGCTTCGAAGGAACATAAGGCAGTTGCAGGTAAATTGAAGAATGTTCTTGCTACATATAATGAAGCTGAAGATTTGATAAATATAGGAGCGTATAAGAGCGGCTCTAATAAAAATATAGATTATGCTATCGAAAGAATAGAAAATGTAAATGCATTTTTACAGCAAGGTGTATATGAAAAGTTTACATTTGAAGAAGAATTGGAAATGTTAAAAGAGATTTTTGAAGATAGTGAATAATCGAGGATGTGTTATAGATGGCGAAATTTAACTATAAAATGCAAAGTATTCTTGATATAAAATTGAAGCTTGAGACACAGGCTAAGACGGCTTTTGCGTTGGAAACACAGAAGTTAAGAGAAGAAGAACATAAGCTTGAAGTTATACATAAAGAAAGAGATATGTATGAAAAGTCTTTGAGAGATGCGTCTATTGGTAAATTGGATGTGTTAGAGATGAATAGATGCAATGATGGTATTGCGTTAAAAAAAGAACAAGCGATTGAACAAACACATAATATTAAGATTGCAGAACGAAATGTTGAGTTGGCCAGAGGTAAATTAAACAGAGTTATGATTGAAAGAAAGACTCAGGAAGTTTTAAGAGATAAAGCTTTTGAGGAGTTTATAAAAGAAATAAACAGTCAGGAAATGAAAGAAGTGGATGAAATCGTCAGCTTCCAGTATAATAAAGAAGAGTAGGTGAGTAAAAGTGGCAAAGGAAACTATTGATGGAGTTGAAATTGAAAAAAGTTCAAATAAATTTGTATCGTTGTTAATAGCAATTGTAATTATTGCAATATGGCTTGTATTCTTTGGATTACTTATTAAGTTTGATATTGGTGGATTTGGAAGTACTGTAATGAGACCTATATTTGAAGATGTGCCAATTATTAATAAGATATTGCCAGAGGCTGAGAATGAAGAAGATGAGGAATATCCATATAAAAGTTTGGCAGAAGCTATAAATTATATAAAAGAATTGGAATTAGAACTTCAGAATGAAAAGGAAAATGCCGATAATAAAGATGATATAATTGCGGATTTAGAATCTGAAATAGAAAGATTGAAGTCTTTTGAAAATAGTCAGCTTGAATTGCAGAGTATAAAGGAACAATTTTACAATGAAGTTGTTTTTGGAGATACAGCATTAGATTATGAATATTATAAACAATATTATGAGTCAATAGAGCCGGAATATGCTGAGGTTTTGTATCAGCAGGTAGTAGAGAAATATATGCAGGATATGAAGATACAGGCTTTGGCTGCGGCGTATAGTGAGATGAAACCGAAGAAAGCAGCAGCAGCTCTTTATGAAATGACAGGTGATCTTGAAATTGTAGTAGCAATTCTTGAATGTATGGAGACGGAAGAAAGAGCGGAAGTGTTAGAGGCATTAAGTGATATAGATGCGGTATTCTGCGGTAAAATAACAGTTATGTTAGCTCCGTAATTAAAAATTGGTAGTTACAAACGTGGTTTGTTTCTATAAAAAATAAAAAAGAAGGAGGTGTAAATATGGTAAATGCAAGTGTGAGAACGATGAATCTTCTTAGTAATCAGGCCGTTTCCACACGAAAAGAAATTTCTTCAGAAAGTAAAACAGAGGACTTTGCAAAAGTTATGGATGAGAGCATTAACAAGGCGAAGGAAACTGATACTAAAGAAAGAACAGCAGAAATTGAAAGAAAACAAGACAAGCCGGTGGTTGAAAAAACAAAAGGTGATAAGAAAACCGAAAAAACTACATTTGAAGAAAAAGCAGTAGTTGATGAAGTTGAGGAAATTACACCGGAAGAAGATAGTGTCGAAGAAATGTCAGAAGAAATATTAAGTACAGTTGCATCAATTTTGAATATTTCAGTTTTAGAATTGAAAGATGCCCTTGAAAATCTTGGGATGGAATGTAAAGATTTACTTAATATTGACAATGTTACAAAATTAGTAATGGATGTTAAAAATATTGACACTAAACTTGAATTGTTGGTTCATGAAGATGCTAATGATATCATTAAAGATGTTCAAAAAACAATACAAGTGCTTTTGGACAATATGAAGCAGATTCAAAATGAAGAATCAGATCTTGATATGGCAGTAAGAGAAACAGAAATTGATGTATTAAATGCTGGCAAAGCGGAAACAGAAGATGTGGAAATTAGCGAAACTGACGTGGAAGAAAATGTTTCAGTAAGAGTTAATTCGAATGCAACACAAGAAGTGACTGCTGAAGAAAGTCAAGATAGTCAGTCTGGTCTGGGTGATGATGAAAAGCGAGAAGCTTCAAGTAAAAGCGAAACAAAGAACGACACATTATATAATCCAATCAACGAATTAAGAGATAACATCATTAATGAGATTGAGGCAGCGTTGGACGAAAGGGTTGATGAAAGCATTTCTACAAGAATTGTAAGAGATATTACAGATAATATTTCTGTTGCAATAAGAGAGAAAATGACATCATTAGAGATGCAGTTGTATCCTGAACATTTAGGAAAAGTAACAGTTTTACTTGCGACTGAAGAAGGTGGAATCACAGCTAAAATCACAGCGGAAACAGAAATGGCAAAAAATGCTATTGAACAACAGTTGACAATTCTTAAAGACAACTTTGATAAACAGGGACTTAAAGTTGCTGATATTGAGGTAACTATTGCAAGTCATGGATTCGAACAGAATCTCGATAATAGTAATAGTAAAAATGAAGGTCGACAGAACAGAAGTAAAGGTATAAGAAGAGATTTGTTGAATGAACTAAATGGTATTTCAAATGACGAAGAAAAAGAACAGATCGTGATGCAAACATTAGGTAACACAGTAAGTTATCTTGCTTAATATTTAAGAAGGGAGGAAATAAAATGGCAGATTATATTTCGGCAAATTTGGTAAATGGACAATTTGCAACAGGAGTTACTGAGACGTATCAAAAAGAGAATAATGTAGGTACTTCTAATCTTGGAAAGGATGCTTTTTTACAACTTTTGGTAACGCAGCTTCAGTACCAGGATCCATTAAATCCACAGACAAATCAAGAGTTTATTGCGGAATTAACACAGTTCTCTACATTGGAAGAAATGCAGAACATGACAGGTACACTTACAAATGCACAGGCTTTAGGTCTTGTAGGAAGAAATGTAATACTTGAAGTTGGAAAATCGGCAGGATTAAGTTCAACAACTACAGTTGCAGGCTATGTTGAATATGTTAAAATGGTTGATGGTGATGCAAAACTTTCCATCAAAGGTGAATTGTATGATTATGCAGATTTAGAGTATGTTTTGGACGATGCTTACTTATCAGCTGTTTTAGGTGGCGATAGTAGCTCTGAAACAGATAGTGAGACATCAGCAGAAACAGAAGAAAGTGCAGTAACTGAGGAGTAAGAGCTTGAGGATTGTGAAAGGAGTTATTAAATATGGATATTAAAAATAACTTTACATCTATTGAGCAGATTACAGGGCGGTACTTAAACAATCAAAAAAATGTGCAACTTAATACAAATCATAATGGTTTGACATTTGATCAAGTATTGGAACAAACGAAGAAACATAATGATTTGACAGGTGATTTGAAATTTTCAAAGCATGCTGATTTGAGGTTGGCGCAAAGAAATATTTCTCTAACAGATGAGCAGATACAAAGGCTTAACGAAGGAGCGAGAAGAGCTGGCGAAAAAGGAATAAATGAATCGTTGGTAATCATGGATGATTTGACATTTATTGTAAATGTTAAAAATAGTACAGTTGTAACTGCTATAGATAAAGAAAGTAGCAAAGAAAATGTTTTTACAAATATTGATGGAGCCGTTATTATTTAGCTGGACCTTAAAGGAAGCTAAGGTTTCTGAATGACAGAGGAAACTATTACGGCTAAGCAGAGGAGGTCATTAATTATGATGAGATCGTTATACTCTGGCGTATCAGGTCTTAAGATACACCAGACAAAGATGGATGTTATTGGTAACAACATCGCAAATGTTAATACAGTAGGTTTTAAGTCGCAGAGAGTATCATTTAGTGAATTGTTTTATCAGACAACACAGTCTGCGTCAGGACCGAATGCAGAGACTTCAACAGGTGGTCAGAATGCAAAGCAGATTGGTCTTGGTGCCAGCGTTGCACAGATTTCTATAAACATAAGTCAGGAAGGTGGCAGCCAGTCTACAGGTAATGCATTTGACTTGAAGATTAATGGTTCGTCTTTCTTTGTTGTACAGTCAGGTGGGGCTGAATATTACACAAAAGCAGGTAATTTTACCACTGATGGATTTGGTAATCTTGTAACTGGTTCAGGCGCATATGTAATGGGATATGCGGCTGAAAGAGATAATGAAACAGGTGATTTCATTCTTATGACAGATGAATTAAGACCTATTTCATTATATGCAACTGAATATATGTATACTGCGCCGGCTCAGACAATAAGTGCAACTATGTCAGGTAATATCAATTCTGAAGATGCAGATTTTACAACAACAGGTATTGGTTATAAAGCACCGGATTTATATGTATATGACAGTCTTGGTAATAAATATGGTGTTCAGATGAAGATTGAACAGGTACAGGGAAGTACAACAGAATATGTGATGACACCGCTTAAAATTTTCAAGGGCACAGAGGAAATTACTGATATGTCAGCAGTTTTTGTAGGTGATGGTGTAACAACTGATGCTAATGGTAACACTGCTATTTCATTAACCTTTAATGGAACAACAGGTTTGATTGAAACTGATCCGGCAGAAATATCAATTAATATTCTTGATGCAGATGGCGATAAAGCTGATGCGTTCCAACAGGATATAGTTATGGATTTTTCGGCGCTTACATGTTATGGTAGCGAATACACGGTAGTTGCAGAAAAAGATAAGCTTGGCGGAGGTAAAGCTGTTGGTAATATGATTAGCTGTGGTATCCAGACTGATGGTAAGATTATAGCGTCATATGATAATGGTGATACAGCGTGTATTGGACAGATTGCAACTGCAACATTTTTAAATCCGGCTGGTCTTGAAAAAGCTGGTGATAATATGTATGCTTCTACAATGAACTCTGGAGAAGCGAATGTAGGTGATATAACATCGTTTGGTGAAACTATGAGTAGTGGTGTTATTGAAATGTCAAATGTAGACCTTGCAGCAGAATTTACAGATATGATTGTAACACAGAGAGGTTTCCAGGCAAATTCAAGAATTATAACAACATCAGACACAATGATTGAAGAGTTGATCAATCTTAAGAGATAGTGGATTTAATAACCCTTGAGATATTGCGAAAATGCAGTATCTCAAGGGTTATTTTGTTTGCGTTAAAATATCATAAAAAAAATATAAAAAAACGCAGAAAAATTTACAAAAAAAAACAAAAAATCCTTTGTATTTGTGACAAAATGTGATAGAATAGTATAGAGTTAATTGTGGATTGGTGTCGTTAATTATAAATATTTATTATATCGAGGTGTAGGTATGGATTTAGCAACATTGATTGGTATCATAGGTGGTGCCGTATTAGTATTTGTCGGTATTGTAACTGGTGAAGGTGGATTCGGGGCATTAAAGAATTTCGGCGATTTCGTATCGATTGTTATTACAGTAGGTGGTTCGATGATGGAACTTCTTGCATCATATTCAATGCAGGCTTTCTTAGGCGGATTAAAGAGTATTACATTTGCTTTTAAAATACAAAAAGTAGATGAAGCAGAGACTATTAAGAAAATCATTGATTTGTCAAACATTGCCCGTAAAGAAGGTTTGTTACAGCTTGAAGAAGCAGCCAATGATTTGGATGATCAATTTATGAAAAAAGGTGTGCTTCTTATAGTTGATGGTACAGACCCTGATTTGGTTAGAGCTATTTTGGAAACTGAATTGGAGTGTATAGAGGGAAGACATAAGAAGATGATAGGTTTCTGGTTGAATATGGCAGCGATGGGGCCGGCTTGGGGTATGATTGGTACACTTATCGGTCTTGTAAATATGCTTAAGACATTAAGTGATGCAAGTACCATTGGTCCAAATATGGCGGTTGCGTTGCTTACAACACTCTATGGTTCGCTTATGGCTAACTGGTTGGCAACGCCGGTTGCAAATAAACTTTCGGATAATAATGACAGAGAAGTTATGATGAAAGAAGTTATGATAGAAGGCTTACTTTCGATACAGGCGGGTGAAAATCCAAGAGTAATTGAAGAAAAACTTAAGTCGTTCTTATCACCAAAACAGAGAGAGACAATGACTGAGGCTAATGAAGGCGGTGAAAACTAGTGGCGAGAAAAAAGAAACGAGATAGTAGTGTTAGTGCTTCTTCAGATTGGATGACAACGTTCAGTGATCTTATGAACTTGCTGTTGTGTTTCTTCGTGCTTTTGTTCTCAATGTCTACGGTTGATGCTCAAAAATTTGAAGAAGTGGCGGCTTCTTTACAAGCTAGCTATAGTATATTTGATGGAGGAGCTGCATCTCTTACAGAAGGAAATCTGATATCGAGTGGTATAAGTCAGCTTAACAATCTGAGTGATTACTATAACAATATGGGAACTAATCAGGATGAATCGGATACTAATGATATAGAGAATATGGAAGAATATGAGGAACTCCGTAATGAAGAAATGATACAGGAATCTGAGCAGATAGGTGAACAGTTGCAACAGGATTTAGAAATTAATGGTTTGCTTAATGAAGGAACGGTGAATGTTGAAGTTACAGCACAATATGTTATGTTGAACTTAAATGGCACAGTACTTTTTGATTCGTCTAGTGCAGATATTAAAGAAGGTTCAGAAGAGTTTATTAGTAAACTTGGAGATGTCTTGAAAAAATATGATAATTATCAAATTGAAATAGTGGGTCATACAGATTCAAGACCGATGCCGGCGGGAGCGAAATTTGCTAACAACATGTTGCTTTCGCAAGGAAGAGCGTATACGATATTTGATTATTTAGTAAATAATAAAGGTATGGATCCTTCGACGATGAAATGTACCGGTAGAGGTGAATATGAACCGATTGCGGATAATACAACAGCTGAAGGCAGGGCACAGAATAGAAGAGTTGAAATAAGAATTTTTAATTCATATAGTGCAACAGCTACACAGTAGTTGCATAAATAAATAAGATAAGAATGGAGACGGGCTATGAAAAAAGGACATATAAATCTAATTATTCTTGTATTAGCTTTAATGAATATTATATTGACATCTGTTATAGTATTTGCGGTTGTTCCGGCTATGAATTCTACGACAGCGCTTGTTGAGAAAATAGCGAGTGCTATAGATTTAGAAAAAGAGGCTAAACAACAGTATACAGATGGTATAAGCATTGACAGTGTGGTTACATATTCTTTTGAAGAGAAGATGACAGTTACATTGAAGGCTGGAGATAATGGGAAAACAAATTATGCACAGTTTAGCGTTGTTATGACACTTAATAAAGATGATGAAGATTATGAAACTTATAAAAAGAAGCTGTCTAGTAATGAGAAGCTTATGAGGAGTACTGTTGAGGATGTTATAAAACAATATACCAAGACAGAATTAGAAAATAATAGAGATATAATTGAAGAAGAAGTGGCTGAAGCGTTGAGAAAAATGTATAATGAAACAGATTTTATATATGAAGTTTCTTTGAGTGATTTGGTTACACAATAATATAAATTAAAGAAGAAAAATAATGAATTAATTAAATAGGAGGTGAGGATGCATGGGCGAGGTATTATCCCAAAGCGAAATTGATAATTTGCTTAAAGCCTTGAGTACAGGTGAACTTGATGCGGAGGATTATAAAGATTCCGAAGAGAAACAAGTTAAAGTATATAATTTCTCTACACCATCTAAATTTTCAAAAGAGCATCTTCGTACCTTGGAGACGATTTTTGAACATTATGGAAGGTTGTTATATATAAATTTACCGGCATATTTGAGAAAAAATGTCCAGGTAGAGGTGATGAACGCGGAAGCTGTTTTATTTAAAGAGTATTCGCAAGCTTTATTAAATCCTGTATTGTTAGGATTGATTGATTTTGAACCTTTAGAAGGAACAATAGTTATGGAAATGGCAACAAATCTTGGATATGCTATTGTTGATAGAATGTTGGGTGGAGCAGGTGTTTCGCTTGAAAAGAAACGAGAGTTCTCTGAAATTGAGATTTCAATTATAGAAAGAATAATGACCGTATGTGTGGATATGCTGAGAGAACCTTGGCAAAATGTTGTGGAGGTACATCCAAGATTGACCAGGATAGAGACGAATCCACAATTTGCGCAGATTATATCACCGCAGGAAATGGTGGCAATTGTTACTATGAGTGTAAAGATAGGTGATGTTGATGGTCTTATGAATATATGTTTACCATATATGACATTGGAAAATG
>CAZESO010000014.1:0-18743 GCA_964515325.1 uncultured Roseburia sp.
TTCAAACGCAATTGAATAAGCCTTCTCGATCATTGATATATCATCAGAAGGATGGTATTTGTTTATTTCCTCTATAAGTTGTTTATATAACTCTTCAGGATTTTCGAACTCATCAGGTTTTTTCACTTTTTGAATTTCTTCGATGATACATGGTCCATCTAATTCTATCATTTTTTCTTCAGCCATACTAACACGCTCCAATTAGTTTAATGATTATTTACCATCATAAGCAATAACGCTATGAACATCTATCCCCTTAAGTTTGTCTCTCCCTTTTAATCCTTTTAGTTCTACTAAAAATACTGCACCAACTACTGTTCCACCAAGCTTCTCAACTAATTTAGTAATCGCTTCAATAGTACCGCCTGTTGCAATCAAATCATCTACTATCATTACTTTTTGTCCAGGTTTAATTGAATCCTTATGCATCTCAATTACAGCCGAACCATATTCCAAATCATATTCCACTTCAACTGTTTCACAAGGAAGCTTACCTTTTTTTCTGACAGGTACAAACGGCTTTCTCATATTATATGCAATTGGTGTACCAAAAATAAATCCTCTTGACTCCGGTCCAACAACCACATCAAAATCAATATCTTTTATCTTATCCTGTATTGAATCAACTGCAAGATGAAAACCCTCTGCATCCTGTAATACTGTAGTAATATCTCTAAATATAATACCTTCTTCCGGAAAATCAGGTATACTTCTAATATATTCTTCAATGTTCTTCATAAAAGCTTCCTCCTATTTTAAACTTATCTTTGATTATAACACTTTTCCCCTCATCTTAACAATAATTATTTACAATTATCTGTATGTTTTTCATTCCGTTATACTCATTTATATCCGGATAAAAGATACATGACATAAAAATATCATTTTCTCTTCCCTGATACGCTTTTCGCAACTCTTCTTCCCCAAACTTTTCACTTACAAACGAAATAAACTCTTCTGTTTTATTAAACATTACAGCCTCTATATTTATTCCCGAATCATCTCTAAGCCTTAATTTAACCACATTTTGATTTTTTCCAAAAACATTTATCTTTCCCACATTTACTTTACTTAATGCAAACATAGGCTTTTCATTACCTTTTCCAAATGGCTCAAGAACTTTTAATTCTTCCGGTAACGCAAATGTTATATTTCCTGTCTTTAACACCGAATCTATAACTATTTTTCTTATAAAATCTTCTTCTGTCAATGTACATAATTCATTTATTCTTTTTCTGAAAACATCAATGTCTTGAATTTTCAATGACAAACCTGCTGCCATAGGATGTCCGCCAAATTTTATAAAATATTCTTTAACCTTTGTAAGATTTTCGAACATATCATAACATTCAATAGAACGACCTGAACCCTTTACAACACCACTTTCCTCTGTATTAGTCAGCACAATGGTAGGTTTATTAAATCGTTCCTTAACCCTGCCTGCAATAATCCCTGCCACAGATTCATGAACATCCTCCAAATATATAATAAGAACTCTGTCATCCTTGTATTCTTCAGCTATTTCCACAGCCTTGCTAACACCAAGCTCTGTAATGTTCTTTCTTACTTCGTTCAATTCTCTAATATTCCTTGCCATTTCCATAGCCTTTTTCATATCATCACAGCTTAAAAGCTCATATCCAAGCTTTGCTGTTTCTAAACGTCCACTGGCATTCAAACAAGGTCCTATAACAAATCCAATATGATATGATGAAATATTGGTTTTAACTAATTCACACGCATTAATAAGGGCATTTAGCCCCACATTTTTCGTACATCTTATTGCCTCAAGACCATTTTTAGCAATAATTCGATTTTCATCCTGCAAATCAACTATGTCACCAATAGTTGCAATAGCTGCAAATTCAATAAATTCATATGCAGCCTTAGGATTTTTACCCACTTTTTCATACAATGCCATTATAAATTTAAATGCAATTCCACCACCACATAATAATTCAAAAGGATAATTACAATCCGGCTGATGAGGGTTTACAGTTGCATCTGCTTTCACTCTAATGTATTTCTTTTCCCCATTTTCTTCTTCAAATGGAACCTCGTGATGATCTGTTACAATTACCGTCATACCAAAAGTCTTCGCCAAGTCTATGGCATCTATGGCTGCTATGCCATTATCACAGGTAATAATTGTATCTACCCCATCAGCATATGCCTTCTCAATAATAGCTTCATTAATTCCATATCCATCCTTAACTCTGTCAGGAATATCGTAGGATACTTCACCACCAACATTCTTAATTCCATGTGTCAAAATATATGTGGAACATATTCCATCAATATCATAATCTCCCACAACTCTAATCTTCTTACCTTCATTTATCTTAGAAATAACTATATCAACAGCTTTCTCCATATCCTTCATAAGCCATGGCGAATACAAATCCTTCAAATCAGCAGACAGATATTTTCCTATACTTTCTCTTGAAACTCCTCTATTTCTTATAATCTTTGCAAGAACAGGACTAATATTATGTTCTTTTGAAATCTCACTATATTCTATTTTGTCGCCATATCTTGTCCATTTTTCCTTAACCATAGTTCCTCACTAAATATAGCTGTCCCGCTTGTCAGCAGGACAGCTATATTTTCCTTATATTTCATTAATTTTTCTCATACTTTTTCTTAGACATCATATACCACAATGCACTAGTTATACATACTGATGAATAACCGCCTGCCAAAATACCAACCATAAGTGGCATTGCAAATTCTTTAATTGATGGTACACCAAATACATATAAAGCACAAATTGTCACAAACGTTGTAAATGTAGAATAAATCGTTCTTGTAAGCGTCTGTGTTATACTTCTATTGGCAATCTCTTTGATATCCATTTTAACAATTGGTTCATCTTCTTCACCTGTTGCCGGCATATTCTCTCTAATTCTGTCAAATATTACAATTGTTGCATTAATAGAATAACCTAAAATTGTCAACATGCAGGCAATAAATGTATTACCTACAGTCGTCCATGAAATGGCATAATATGCCAAAACAATAAGTATGTCATGCAATAATGCAAGCACTGCACTTGTTGCAAATCTTATATTACTAAATCTAAATGTAATATATATTAAAATACATACAACCGAAATAGAAACAGCAATAATCGCATCTCTTGTTGCTTCACCGCTAATTGTAGAGCTTACATCAACAGATTCAAACGATTCTTCTATTGCACCATATTTCTCAACAAGCATTGTCTTAATATCGTTAAACACGCTTTCATCCAATTCCTGTGTTCTGATAACGAACTGATTTGTGCCATTTACTGCATTTGCAAGTACATCACTATCACCTTTAATTTGAATTATATCCTGAAGCACTGTATCATTAAACTCTGATATTGTATAATTTTCTTCAAAATCTACAGTTGTAGATACACCACCCTTAAATTCAACACTATAGTTAAGCACATCACCATTCTTAGAATTATTTACTGCAAGCATTCCAAGACCTAGCACAATTACAATAGCTGAAATTGCAATAAATATAGTTTTCTTGCCAAGAAAATCTATAGTTTTTCTTTCCTTAGCAACACCATACATTGCTATTTTATCACATCCCATATTGTACAATAAATTCACTAAAATTCTTGTAACAACCATAGCTGTAAACATCGAAAGTACAATACCAAGCGCCAATGTCTGTGCAAATCCCTTAACCGGACCTGAACCCAAAGCCATCAATACAAACGATGCAATAAGTGTAGTGATATTACTATCAAGAATAGCTGATGTAGCCTTCTTGAAACCAATCTTTATGGCAGATTTTACCGTAACATCATTTGCAATTTCTTCTTTAATTCTGGCAAATATAATAACATTAGCATCTACTGCCATACCAATGGAAAGTATGATACCTGCTATACCCGGTAATGTAAGCGTCCAGTTAAATCCATTAAGGCAAATTAATTCAAGTGCTATATAACAAACAAGCGCTATCGCCGATGCAAATCCAGGTACTCTGTATACAATAATCATAAATAGCATTACTATTACAGTACCGATAAGAGCCGCAAACAAACTTGTGGAAATAGCATCTTCACCTAATTTCGCACCTACAACCTTTGACGAAAGTGTTTCAAGTTCGACATCTAAGGAACCAATTCTAATCATAGCAGCAAGCTCTTCTGCATCTTCATAGGTTTCCATACCTGTAATCATAGCCGAGTCACTATTAATCTGTTCGTTAACACGCGGATCACTAACTACCTCATTATCATATACAACAGATAATACTTTTCCTACATTTGAGCCTGTTGCTGTTGCGAACTTTTTAGAACCTTCTTCAGATAATTTAAGCTCAACTATATAAGGTGTTGGCGTACTGCCATCAGTTACAGTATAAGGATCTGCACCTATAATATCGCTACCCGAAAGCCAAACCTTTTCTGAATCTGTGCCATAATCCGTCACAAACTGTAAAGAACCGGGATTTCCTAATTTCTCAAGAACCGCTTCCGCATCATCTTCACCAGGAATTTCTACTGTAATTCTATTTTCACCTTCCTGATAAACCTCAGATTCTGTACTATACTCATTAGCTCTCAACTGAATCTTATAAATTGTATCAGACATCTGTTCTTCCGTAGGCTTTTCGCCTACAACCTGAAATGTAATACTTACACCACCTTGTAAGTCCAAACCAAGAATAATATTCTTTGCACTACCCTTGTTCATTCCCTTATAGTTAACACCGAATATACAGACAAGCACCAAACCCACTGTACAGACAAGTGAAAGAAGAAATAATACTATACTCTTTTGTTTCTTATTCATCTTAAATGTCCTTCCTATTCACCATCAGCCAAAGCTGCTTTTATCATTATTGCACATTCAACTCTTTTTCTTTCCATTTCACATCCTATATCATATGCATCATTGATATTTCCATGGAATTTATATGAGTTGGCAGCGCAGCCGCCACTACAATAGTATCTTGCAAAGCAATCTTTACATTTAGGCTTCGCATAAACATTACAAAGTTTGAAATCATCCTGTATATCAGTTCTTGTAATTCCATCATAAACATTACCCATAAGATAATCCTCTTCACCAACAAACTGATGACATGGATAAAAATCACCCCAAGGTGTTACTGCCAAATATTCTGTACCTGAACCACATCCTGATAATCTCTTTGCTACACATGGTCCCTGTGTTAAATCAATCATAAAGTGGAAGAAGTTAAATCCTTTACCTTCTTTCGCTCTCTTAATATATTCAAGCGCAAGCTTATCATACTCTTCCATTATCTTTGGCAAATCTTCTTCTCTAATGGCATATGGCTCATCATCAGAACCTACTACAGGCTCAATTGACATATGCTTAAAGCCAAGATCCGCAAAATGCTTAACATCCTCTGAGAAATCAATGTTTTCTCTTGTAAATGTTCCTCTTACATAGTAGCTTTTGTCTTCGCGGCTTTCTGCAAACTTCTGGAATTTAGGAACTATTAAATCATAACTTCCCTTACCATTTCTAAACGGTCTCATATTATCATTTACTTCTTTACGTCCATCAAGACTTAATACTACATTTGCCATCTCTTTGTTAGCAAATTCCATAATATCATCATTCAGAAGCACACCATTTGTTGTAAGCGTGAATCTAAACTTTTTGTTATTCGGCTCTTCAAGACTTCTTCCATAAAGTACTAATTCCTTTACAACATCCCAGTTCATAAGTGGTTCACCACCAAAAAAGTCAACCTCTAAGTTCACTCTGTTTCCCGAATTAGCCACAAGGAAATCTAGTGCTTTCTTGCCTACCTCAAGGCTCATCAATGCACGTCTTCCATGATACTCACCTTCTTCGGCAAAACAATACTTACAGGCAAGATTACAATCATGAGCAATATGCAGACACATAGCCTTTACTACTGTCTTTCTCTTCTTAAAGTCAGTAATATATTGCTGATATATATCCTCTGTGAATAACATCTCCTCATCCTTGAGTGCTTTCACCTCTTCATAGCTTTCTTTTATCTCTTCAACACTATATTTATCCTTTAACGAAGCTTCTATCTCCTCGTATGATTTCTCTTCAAATAATGGTATCACATCATATGTAACATCATCTACGACATGTACCGAACCACTGTTTACATCAAGAACAATATTATATCCATTACTTTTGTAACTATGTATCACAGCATTTTCTCCTTTCAAACACAGTTTAGGGATGTCGCTTTGGCAACATCCCCATACAATCTTAGAATAATTTATTCAATTAGATTTATTTATTGTTGCTGTTTTCGCAACTCTGGTTACCTACTGTACAAGATGTCTTGCAAGCAGACTGGCAAGATGTCTGGCATTCACCACAACCACCCTTAGCCATTGTATTCTTTAAAGTCTTATTACTAAGTGTCTTAATGTGTTTCATAGCTTAATCCTCCTACAGATTGTCATATTTCTCCTCACAGTTTACCACAATTAACAAACTATGGCAACAAATATTTTTGTTTATATTCTTTATATTGTATCTTAAAGCTTTCATCATCATGTTTAAGCTTGTCAATATATCCATGTGCTTCAAATTCATTAGCACCAACTTCAATAAGACATACTGCAATATTTGAACAATGATCTGAAACTCTCTCTAAGTTTGTTGTAAAGTCTGAGAACACAAAACCAAGTTCAATTGTACACTTGCCTTCCTGAAGTCTGGCAATATGTCTTGCTTTAAGCTCATCACTCAAATAGTCAACAACTTCTTCAAGCGGTTCAATTGTCTTAGCTAGTTGGGTATTCTTGTCAACAAATAATTTTGTTGTATTTGTTACAATTTCATCAATAGCATTTGTTAAAATATCTAATTCCAACATAGCACTTTCTGAAAACTTCTGTCCCTTATCATAAAGCTCTTTTGCTGCTTCACAAATATTAACCGCATGGTCAGAAATTCTTTCAAAATCACCAATACAGTTCAAAAGAACTGATACATTATTACTTTCCTTAACCGACAAGTTTTTGCTACTAATCTTAACAAGATATGTTCCAATAATATCTTCATACTTATCAATTCTATCTTCCAATTCAATAACAGCTTTAGCTTCCTCTTCATTATAATTCTTAGCAAGATTCATTGCCTTAAGAATACATTCTCTTGATAATTCTGCCATCTTGGCTGTAACTGTATTACACTGCTCAATAGCAAATGAAGGCTGTTCCAAAAATCTCTCATCAAGTATCTGGAAGTCTGCATCAACAGCAACATCCTCTGCAGTATCCTTGATTGTAAGACATGCAAGCTTCTCCAAGCCCTTTGTAAATGGAAGTAACAAGAATGTTACTGTCACATTAAATATTGTATGAACGATAGCAATACTTGTCTCTGTCACCATCGAATTCGCGAATGGGAATTCAAATATTGCATTCAAAGCATAATACGCAATTAAGAAAACTGTTGTACCAATAATATTAAAATATAAATGTACAACTGCTGCTCTTCTTGCATTCTTTGATGTACCAATAGACGAAAGTAATGCTGTTACACATGTACCGATATTCTGTCCCAGAATAATAGGAACCGCTGCCCCGAACTGAATCTTACCTGTACTTGATAATGCCTGCAAAATACCAACCGAAGCAGATGAACTCTGAATAATTGCTGTAAGTAAAGCACCTGCAAGTACACCCAGAATTGGATTTGTAAACATAAGTAAAATTTCGCCAAATTGAGGCACATCTTTAAGTCCTTCCACTGCACCACTCATTGTGTCCATACCATACATAAGCACACCAAATCCAAGTGCTATAGTACCTACTACCTTTTTCTTTTCTGACTTTGAAAACATTATAAGTATAATGCCCAAAAGTGCAAAGATTGGCCAGAAGTTTGAAGGTTTAAGCATCTGCATAATAAAACTGTCACCTTCAACACCTGACAAACTTAAAATCCATGCCGTAACTGTTGTACCAATATTAGCACCCATTATAATTCCAATACCCTGTCTAAGCTTCATAATACCGGAATTAACAAAACCAACTACCATAACTGTAGTCGCTGATGATGACTGAATAACCGCAGTGACCACCATACCTAAGAAAACACCCTTAATTGGGTTATTTGTAAGCTTTTCTAAAATTTTTTCAAGCTTTCCACCCGAAAGCTTAGTGAGGCCGTCTCCCATTTGATCCATGCCATAAAGGAATAACGCCAAACCTCCTAACATCGCTAGTACATCAAAAAAATCCATTTCGTCTTTCTCCTCTTCATCCGAAGTTTTTGTCGCATATGCCTTTATTGTATAATGTATTTTAAATATTGTCAAAAGAATTTATGTAAAACCTATGTTAAATTTTACTTTACATTTACTCAAAATTTACTTTATGATAACATTCCTCCAGCCATTCCTCCTATTACACTTGCCACAAACGCCATAACTGCCATATTTCCATTACCGAACAATTCTCCTGTTGCTATTACTGATACAATTGTCAATATCACAAAATATATTAAACCAATCAGTGCACCCCAGATAAATTTTTTGTTTTCCTTTATTTTTCCAATAATAAAGCCTCCAAGAAAATTAGAAACAGCATATACCACAACAATACCTGCTCTTAATGTATTATCACCAAACCTAAGTTTATATACTAAAAATGATAAAAACAATATTGCAAAGATTGTTATCAATATGTCAATCACTATTATCTTCAATATCTGTGTTATGTAATTTTTCATTTATACACCTGTTTTGTTTTTTTATAATATATGCTTATCTCCCCCACTTCATACCTTAATAATATTTGACTTTATTTCGCTTTTCTACTATAATAAATTCTTGTCATATATTAACGACAAAATAGCAAAAAGAGGAGTTGATTTATTTTGGACAGTTCCAGTTGGATAATGCTTATTATTCTAATTATATTGGTATTGTTATCAGCCTTTTTCTCATCAGCAGAAACGGCACTTGTTACTGTAAACAAATTAAGAATTAAAACCCTTGCGGACGAAGGCAGCAAAAGAGCTATAACCTTAATGAAAATCACTGAAAATTCAGGTAAGATGCTTAGTGCGGTGCTTATTGGAAATAATATCGTTAATCTTTCCGCTTCATCATTGGCAACAGTGTTAGCCTCAAATTACGGCAGCCTGGCAGTTAGTATTGCAACAGGTGTACTTACACTTGCAATTCTGCTTTTTGGTGAAATCACACCAAAAACATTGGCTACTATTCATTCAGAGCCACTTGCCTTATTTTATGCGCCAATCATTTGGGCACTTATGTGCATCCTTACACCTGTTATTTTTATTGTAAATAAATTATCTTCTTTCTTTATGTTTATAATGAGAGTTGAACCTAACAAAAAGGGGAATACTTATACTGAAACCGAACTTCGTACAATTGTTGATGTAAGTCACGAGGAAGGCGTTATTGAAACTGAAGAACGTGAAATGATTAAAAACGTTTTCGATTTCGGTGATGCTGCTGCCAAGGACATAATGATTCCACGAATTGATATGTGTATGGTAGATATCGAAGCTACTTACGATGAACTTATGGAAGTTTTCAGACAAACAAAGTATACTCGTTTTCCTGTGTACAGCGAAAATACAGATAATATAGTTGGTATCATAAATATCAAGGATATTCTTTTATACAAGCATGGACAGGAAAAATTCAATATAAAAAACTTTCTCAGAAAGGCTCATTTCACATATGAGTTCAAGAACCTTTCTGAGCTTATGATTGAAATGAAAAAGAATTCAATCAACATTACAATCGTACTTGATGAATACGGTGCAACAGCAGGTCTCATTACAATAGAAGACCTTATCGAGGAAATCGTAGGTGACATCAGAGATGAATACGATTACGACGAAGAGGACGAAATCAAAGCCGTTAACGAATTTGAATTTCTTGTAAACGGTCAGGCAAAGCTTAACGATCTTTCCGAAATCCTCCCTACAGCTCTGGTTTCAGAGGATTATGATTCTGTAAGCGGATTCATTATCGACAAGCTTGAAAGACTTGCCAATGAAGGCGACGAGGTAATCCACGAAAACATCAGACTTGTTGTTGAAGAGATGGGTAAAAACCGAATCGAAAAGGTTCGCATATACGTTACTCCTGTAGACGAAAGTGAAGCCGAATAATTATTTCTTTTTGGCAATACTCGCTGCAGACAGATAACAATTTTTATAGACAAACTCGTTAGTCATAAAATTATATCCACAATAGACGATAATCAATGTATTATCGTCTATTGTATTTTTATAGCTTTCTCCATCATTATACGATATCAGAGTAACCTCTCCCGCCTTTTCTTCTATGGCCCTTGTTATTAGTTCAATTCTGTCACTATGTGACATTTCACTGTCAAATTCCCTTTCTCTTGACCACTGCCCCTCCTCATAGACAGAATATCCATTCTTATCCACAAATATAAGGCCTTTTACATACTTTTTCGCCATACCTTCCATATCATTTTTACCATAAAACAACAACGACATTTCCTCAAAAATATGATTTGTAGCCACATCCAAGTCCACTATCGGTTCATCATCAGCATCAATCCCCGTAAATCCTGCATCCAATCCGTCAACCACAATTTCATCCATATTCTTATTGAGCAGCATTTCAGAAATCATTGTTTCATTTACCGCCTTCAGCTTCAAATCATTAGATATAAACAGTCCTACAAGTATCATCCCGAATAAAATACAAAAATCAGTAAGCTTCATTTTTAACCGACCCTCCATAGCAGCCAATAACATTTCCGTCCTTGTCTGAAACATAAATGTTGATATAATCGCTTTTACTTAAATAGTACACACCTGATGCTTCCAATTCCGCTTCAATATCACCTTCATAATACATAGTATTGAAATACTTAGCTTCTTCGTCGTTCTCACCTTCATTATGCGTGCAGTGAGTTATTTTAATATCATACTTTCCCGAAAGGGAAAAAATTTTATTTCGCATGTTATCATACTGCTCTTCATCTATAATTCCGGTATTTCTAAAATTATCAACATTATAAGTAATCTCAGATATTATGTATGTCTGCTCCATTCTCATCATGTTTTCATTATATATGTATAATGGAATAAAAAACATTTGTGCCACACAGATGAATATAGCCACAATCTTACCAAATGTATCCTCCATTTACCACCTCCATCAGCCCTTTATATGCATTATCAAATGACCCTTGCAACATAATTAGCATAGTTGCGCCCATAACAAATACAAGCGTTGAAAATCCCATATACAATGCCTTTAAACTATTTTCCATCCGAACCTTCTTCCTAATCCTGCTGTATGAACTCTATACCCGTAACAGTATTATTTCCATCAGTCACCACTCTGCCCATAAAATTGCCATAAGGATTAATATATGTATCCTTAGAATTATCCAACGCCAACGTATATGTATTCTTGTTGTCTGCAACATAATCTCCGCTGGTCAAATCAAATTCACTATTGTAATAAGTGGAGCTTTTACCTGTTTTTACATATATTCCTATAGTATCACCTGAATATTTTTTTATCACATTTAGCACTTCACTTCCTGATACCAATGCGCCATCATAAATAGTCTTGTCCCCTGCTGCAAACTCGGCATTTAATCCGCCAATCTGATTAACTCCATTTGTAGCCGTATCCTTTGCTTCTCTTGAAATAAAGAAGCCCAAAGAAATCACCAAACATGTAATAATTGTTCCCGCTGCTAACATTAATCCTTTTAAACTATTTTCCATTTTTTATCCTCCTAAATTTAACTTTATATTTTTAAAATGTTCCTATTTGTCCTATTCCCTCCACCACAAAAGGAATAATTAATTTTGTTATTATAACTGCACAAATGGGAATAAATGATATCACCTTCGCTATCATTGAACGTTCCTCCACAATAAAATCATTATCCTGTTTGTGCTTCATAATATAGTATTGGCGCTCCTTTTCAACATCAGCAAACGCCATATTGATATTCATATAATCGCAAGCCCTGAAATTGTCCATAAGTCTGTCAAAACCAAGGAAGCCTGACTTGCCCTTAATCTCATCAAACACCCTTATTCCCTTATATGGAAATTTATACAGAATTTCATCCAATACATTTCTGAAGCTATATGAAAAATTCTCCATCTGCTGTAATATATCTCTTACCGATATCCTGTCTGTTTCCTTAAGCATAAGTATGATTGTTTGAAACCTTACCAGTTCTTCCTCTCTATTCATAAGCATGAGTCTTTCCTTCATCAATATTTCCAAATATTGATATCCATACATCACAATGGCACTGATAATTGCAAACAAAACCACCCATATATTCATAAGTCCCCATCCAAGAGTTGCACATATGCTTATGCCCACTATCATCATCACGCAAAATGCCAACACTGACATAACTACTCTTTTCACATAAAACTCAATAATATCGTAGGTATAACCTATGTTCTTAAGTCTTCTTTCAAGCTCAAGAGATTTCTTGTATTTAAGCTTTATAAGCTTCAGCGACATCTTTCTAAAAAAATCGGTTTTTGCCAATAATTCAATCCATTTTGATTTTTCCTCGTCCTTAACATATGGATATTTCAGTTTAAGAACAATCCTATAAATGGCGAAGCTTAACACACCCATCAACAATGTCGACATTATTCCAAATATGCCCTCATAGGTACCTGACAGCTCCGGTATATTTGAAACAGACCATTTTTCTATGGGTTTTATGGCAAAAACCGGAATAATTGTTATTCCCAGAAGCCCCATAAACATATTATTAATCTTACGTCTTTTAAGAATTTCAACACCTATGTCATCCTTCAGATAAGACAAGTTCTTAATAAAATACGACTCGCCATCAACCTTCTTATCCCCGTATATGATTACATTCCTGCACATCATATAAAAGGTTTTAAAAAATGAATTCGGTGCCAGCTCTTCATAATCCTCAATGCCATTGAGATGATAATCTCTAAGCGACGAATAAATCAATTCTCCATGAATGGACATATGATAATCCGCTGTATTTATTGCCTCCTGCAATGCTTCCTCTATCATTCCATCAAACCTGAAACGATACTTTACATCCTCCAAAAACTTCTGCAACGCCAGCAGTAATGTCATTTCCAGCTTGTCAAGCTCTGCATAAATTCTGTTACTCACAAGAGCATACAGCACCAAAAAAACTATTAGCGCATAATATAGTGAAAAATCTGCAAATACCATAAGCAGCACCGCAGCCACAGCCGCTGTAATATATATTTTCAGCAGATGCTCTGTAGTCTTCTTTATAAGAGAATATCTTGTTGCCGGATAAAGAATTGATATCCTGTTTTCAATCCGCTTTGTCATCTGAGCTGTAAGAAAAAATCCTTTGCTAAAATTGTATATTATATTTCTCATCAAATTCCTCTTTTTCCTTATTATTCAAATGTTTTCTAATGTCAACAATACCTGCACGCGAGAAATTTCCACACAAAACATATCTGCCATCTCTATATTCAACAATGTTGTTAATGCTATATCCCGGACTTTCATTCTCCACAACAATCTCTGATATACGCTCCACATATCTGTGTCCATAAATATCCTTCTCCAGATGAACATCAAATCTAATGGCCTCTACCACCTGTTCCAACGCAACCCTCTCATTGGTAAAAACATTGTTGGACAATAAACTATTTCTCATATACTTTATAAGACTGTCTGTTGTCTTGGCATGGTGTGTAAATATGGTAAACAATGAGCCGGTCTGAGACATTTGAATCAGCCATGATGCCACAGGAGACGTTGCCACTTCGCCTAATATATTCACTGTACCATCTGTTTTTTTCTGAATATCAAGACCCTCCTGACCCGATATATAATCAGTTTCTCTAAATGTCAGAATATTCCTGTCTTTATAGATTTCTCTCAGATGCAACTCAAAAGCCATCTCCTGAATACGCAGAGTGTAGCCTTTAGGTATAAAGTCAATGAGACTCATTAGCAATGTTGTCTTTCCACTTCCCTGAGCCCCTGTAACCGCCGTGACCTGACATCCCTTGATAATATACTTAAGTATATCGCATACAATTTCATTACCCTCATCAGTTATCAAAAACTCAAGCTTCTTTTTTTCCACTGTGTCAAACTTTCGCACAAAAAAAGCAAAGCTCTCAGCAAAGGGTGGTCTTACAACCACAACTCTGGAATTATCCTTCATCTCGTTAACTATATAGCCTTTGGACATAGACAATTGTCCCGGAGAACCAAACCGATAAATATTCATACATATTCTTTCCAGCTCTCCCTCCGATTCAAAGGACAAAAAACTCAAATGAATATTCATTCCCTTAAATAGAATCCACACACTATTGAACTCATTTCTACTTCCCGATACACCCCCGGATACGCCTTCAACCTTCATATCCCTCAGCTCATCAATCACACCAAGACCTCTAAAATGTGCATAAAGTCTCTGCGTTATAAGCTCAAGCTTTTCACTATGATTTAGAATTCTGTTCTTCTCATCATACAGCTTTTCAATATGTTCTGTATTAACCTCGATATTGTCATCCCCGGCAGTATTCATCCTTTCAAGAATCTTTGTATCCTCAATAATTTTTTCCAATGCAAGATTTTCGTACTCCTTATAATATAAGTACAAAAGAATATCAAACTTTTCCCTTACGGAAAGCCTGTACGAATCAGAAAAAGGTATGATTTTCTCATAATCCTGCACATTGGGCATAAGCTTGGACGTCAGAATACTCTTTATTGTCCCTTTTACATAATTTTTAGCACTTAAATCTCCAATCCCGCATCTTTGCAAAGCCTCACGCAAATCCTTCTTCTTATTCTTTAACCTGCCAACTTCCTCTTCATCAAGACCTATTTCATACAGATTCGCACGAAGTATGTCATTGATTTCCTCACTTAACCTTAGAAGCAGCCCGTTTATGGCGTCAGCTTTAATACGCTTCATTATAGCCCGCCTTTTTCAAAATCATATTTGTTGCATTGAATAAATTACTAATAAAATCGAAATTATTATCTGTTCTTTTTGAATAGATATTTTTAGATATAAAGGATACCACTTTTCCCTCCTGAATTGAGTCGTGATAACCTATATTGTACGGAATAACCGCAATCTGGTCCTTCTTCACTCCATATTTTTTTCTTATATTTGAAATATTATCCCTTGAAGCACTATCATAACGACCAACCAAAAAAACTGTTTTCTTCAGAAGCTTTTCATTTTCCAATATTTCAGACAGCTCATTCAAGCCCTGATGTACATTGCAGACAACCACATCGGCGTGTCTTAATATTTTCTTGGACAGAGTTTTTGTTCCGTTGATATTATCAATAAAATTAATATCACCAACAGATGACAGCATGCTCATTATTATCTCCAGATTCTTTCCTGTCTCCCTCTCTTCAAGCCCAAGACATATCTGCTTTGATGAAGGAATATAATACATACTTGTATCCTTGACACTTACAAGATTGTCAATAATATCCTCCTCACAAATGTTATCAAGCTTTATTTTGTCAAAAAGGTCATCTACACCCTTCTGATTATAATAAGAAAATGTATCGTTGATAACCATATCATCCTTCTTACCCTCAAGCACTGAATCGATGGACTTACTATTATAATCCAACTGTAACAGCACCACCTTTAATGAATACAATAACGAAGTCATTGTACTAACTGCAAGCATATTGCCCGATGTCGCACTTTTACCCGCAACACTGCTCCAAAATGCTATATTCATTTTCCATCACCTTTCTTATATAAAATACATAGGAATAAGTGACTGATTCGTCATACGACTTATTAAGATTAAAAATTTTTGATTTAAGATACTGATATCATAAACCCAATTTCTAATTTTGTAAATACCCAATTTTAAATTTCTTCAATTCGCAAAGTATATTTTTTTATTAGCAAAGTCTTATTGATTTTTTATCAAATATATACTAATATATTGTGTAGCAAAAAAGATTATGGAGGTAACAGTATGAGACATTTATTGAATCCGCTTGATTTATCTGTTGAAGAATTGATAAAAGTCCTCGATTTGGCAACAGATATTGAAAAGAATCCGGATAAGTATAGAGAAGTGTGCAAGCACAAAAAGTTAGCCACTTTATTTTATGAACCAAGCACAAGAACACGCCTTAGCTTTGAATCAGCTATGATTAATTTAGGTGGCAGTGTTATTGGTTTTTCATCAGCTGATTCGTCTTCTGCCTCAAAGGGAGAAAGCGTTGCTGACACAATTAGAGTTATATCTTGTTATGCAGACATCTGTGCAATGAGACATCCAAAGGAAGGTGCTCCTACTGTTGCAGCAGACTATTCAAGAATCCCTGTTATCAATGCAGGTGACGGTGGTCATCAGCACCCAACACAGACTCTTACAGATCTTATGACCATCCGTTCTTTAAAGGGAAGACTTGACAATCTTACTATCGGCTTCTGTGGGGATTTGAAGTTCGGAAGGACTGTTCACTCACTCATTAATGCCTTAGTTAGACACGACAATATTAAATTCATCCTTATTTCGCCTGAAGAATTACGAATTCCGGATCATATTAGAGAGGATGTATTAGTTGCAAATAATATTCCTTTTGAAGAGGTTACTACTCTTGATGAATCGTTGGCAGACCTTGATATTTTATATATGACAAGAGTTCAGAAGGAACGTTTCTTCAACGAAGAGGAATATATCAGACTCAAGGATTGCTATATACTCACAAAGGAGAAGATGGACAAGGCTAACGAAGATATGCTTGTTCTTCACCCACTTCCAAGAGTAAACGAGATATCAGTTGAGATTGATAACGACCCTAGAGCAGCATATTTCAAGCAGGTTCAGTATGGTGTGTATGTAAGAATGGCTCTCATTATGACCCTTCTTGATTTACACGTTTAATAAATAGAAAGGATATGGTGACTATATGTTAAATGTAGGAAGTTTAAATGAAGGCGTTGTATTAGACCACATTAAAGCTGGAAAAAGCATGGAAATCTATAAGCACCTTGGACTTGACAAGCTTGACTGCCAGGTGGCTATTATAAAGAATGCAAAAAGTAGTAAGATGGGAAGAAAGGACATAATTAAAATCGATGGCTCTCTGGATGTTATTAACCTTGATATTTTAGGTTACATTGACCACAATATAACAGTTAATATTATTCACAGTGGCGAAATCATCGAAAAGACAAAGCTTACATTACCTAAAACAATCAAAAATGTTTTAAGATGTAAGAATCCTAGATGTATTACTTCTATTGAGCAGGAATTACAGCAGATATTTACACTGACAGATGAAACAAAGCAGATTTACAGATGTAGATACTGCGACGAAAAATATAAATAAGCATAAAAAGTCTGTCACATTTTATATGAGACAGACTTTTTTAAATTTTTTTGTAACATTTTTCAATTTCTATTGTCTAATAAATGTAATCAAATAAAAAAGGTGGTGAGTTACATTGCGTACGCCAAAATCAAATGAACGTATTTCCGAAGAGGTGCTTCTTGCAGAATATGAGGCTGTATATAGATATTGTCTATCCATGTGCCAAAATGAAACTGATGCAAGCGACATAACCCAGGAAACATTTTTAAAGGCCTTATGGTCCATTAAAGGCTTTGAGGGGAATTGTAGTTTATATACCTGGCTATGTACAATTGCGAAAAATCTTTGGATTAATAAATGTAAAAAAACTAACAGGGAATCATTTATTGAGGATAACACTTCCGACATCAGTTCCCATGATATATCTTTAGAGCAGATGGTTTCAGAAAAAGATATGTCCAAACGTATACATAAGGTTCTGCATACTTTAGATGAGCCCTATAAGGAAATATTTACCCTAAGAGTTTTTGGTGAATTACCATTTTCCGATATCGCGGAATTGTTCTCAAAAACCGAAAGCTGGGCACGCGTAACTTATCATCGTGCAAAGAAAATGATAATTGAAATATTAAAGAAGGATGGTGCTATATGATGAATGAAAATACAAACAACAGCCTACAATGCGAAATCGTAAAAGATTTACTTCCATTGTATCATGACGAAATTGTTAGTGATGTAACAAAAGACGCAGTGAAATTTCATCTTGATGGATGTCCTAACTGTACTGCTGAATACCAGTCTATATGTGAATCATTGCCATATGAAAAAGATGAACAATCCGCAAAAAACAAATACAACAAAATGATAAAGAAGCTTACACTTAAAAAAATCCTTTGGGGAATCACTGTTTTTGCCTCTACTCTCGCAATAGTTGGCATTATTGCCTACCTTTTACTTATGGTACCTATAATACCGGTAAACAATGAAAATATTAGTGTAATAAAAGCCTACAAATTCGAGGATGAAGACGAAGATAAATTTTTATTGATTTATTCAGTTCCTCAATATATCACTCCTACTAGTTGGAATCCTCAAATATCTTACGAAAACGGAACTGCCATTATTGATATAGATATGAAACATACTATTATTAGTCCTTCCGCAGAGGCCCTTGTTAATTCTTGGAGCTGGGATCGTGTATTTGTACTTGAACAGGATTGTCAGACCATAAAACTTGGTGATGAAATCATATGGGACGAGGAAAAGGATGGTAACGCTACAATTCCTGAGTATGTATGGGAATTTGACAATGAAGAAGTTCGTAGCAGGGGCTATGCTGGTGATTATTCAACATTTAATTTTCATTATACAGACGGACGTATTGTATACTGGAATATAGA
>CAZESO010000015.1:0-18628 GCA_964515325.1 uncultured Roseburia sp.
ATTGTTTTTATTAAATTTACTGCTAAAACAAACTTATTTCCACTTTTAATAAACAGTATCCAGTAGGAAATCAATTCGCTGCACAAACAAATAACAATTGTTATACACAAGGCAACCTGAAAGGTTGGAGTGTAAGAACTGTTTCCTTTGGTAAAGCAACCAAAGAGTGTCGAAAACACTATTATTGCGAAGGATATAAATCTTCTGATTGTATCTGCAAGTATGGCAGCTTTAAGTATTTTTAATCCTTCTGTTGAGGACTTGATGTAGCTGTTATGAACAGATTTCCTGCTAAGCAGTCCGCCAAAATTAAGAAATACTATTGCTGAATCAATAGCTATGTACAAACAAAACATAAAAAGCAGCAAAATCAAGCTTTGTGTAAAATAACTTATCAGTATAAAAAGTAAAGGACTGAGTATCAATAAAATATTTAAGAGGGGACTTGCCATAAAGGCTGCGTATTTTTTCAATAATCTCATAAAACATTCCCCCTTTTACTAAATGCCAAGAGCAGTATATTGCTTCATTATACTTACACTTATCTGAGTAAGAGTTGGTGTGGCTGTGGCAATATCAAAGCCTGCAAGCTTGTCTAAATCAGATGCTTTACATAAACCTTCACACCCATAGGATGATTTGGTAAATCCAATAAGAATATTTTTAAGCTTATCAGCATCATTAGCCTCGCCTTTTACTAAAATGTATTTCTCTTTAAGGTCTGTAACAAAACCCATTTCAACTATTTGCCCTTTTTCCATAATGACAGCATAGTCAGTTATATTTTCCATATCAGCAATATTATGTGTTGAGAAGAAAACTGAACGCTCACCATTACCTTTCTCAATATAGCTTTGAATCATATTACAAAGTCTGTCCCTCATTAATGGGTCAAGAGGAGAAGCAGGTTCATCAAGGATTAACATATCAGTTTCTCTGGCAAAAACTGTAGCCAGTTCAGATTTCATTTTCATACCTTCTGACATTTTTCTGGTTTTGATTTTCTTATCTGACAAGCCAAGCTTAACGCAGATATCCTCAAATTTTTCAGGTGAGAATTTATCAAATAATAATTGGCTTACCTTGCTTATGGTGTTAAGAGACCATGATGGCAAAAAATAATTTGTTGCACCTGTATATCCAATACTCTCCCTGATAATTTGTTGGTCTGTCATACCATTAAAGTAGTCGATTTCACCTCTATAATCCTTTTTCATACCTGAAAGAATATCTATAAGTGTGGTTTTACCGGCACCGTTTTCGCCTATTAACGCAGTGGCAAAGCCTTTCGGAATGTTCAATTCAGGAACATCCAGCGTGAATTTAGAATAACTTTTTTTCAAATCTTTTATCTTTATTACTGATTCTGTGTTCATATTAATTGTCCTCCCTTATTAGCAATTGCAGAGTTTGAATCAACTCGGCATCTGTAATGCCCGCAATTCTGGCAGCAGTGATGGCATTCTGTAAATGTTCTTCCATTTTTCGCATATGCTGCTCGCGAAGCATTTCGCTGTTCTGTGCATTTACATAATATCCTTTGCCTTGGACAGCGGTTACAAGACCTTGTTTCTCTAATTCTTCATATGCCTTCATTGTAGTGATGACACTTATGCGAAGGTCTTTAGCTAAGCCTCTTATGGATGGCAGGAATTCACCTTGCTTCAGTTTTCCGGTCAGGATATCCTCCTGCAATGCCATAGCAATTTGCTGATAAATAGGGATGTCTGAGTTTTGCATTATTTTCATAAATTAACCATCCTTATCTTAATTGTTTATAAAAGTTACAAACTGTTTATATGATATATATACAGTATAAACAGTTGGATGTCAAGAGGGAAAATTAGTAAGATTATTGGAATTTCTACAACAAATGTAGTAGAATAGAATTTATAAAATATGAAATAAATACAGAATATATAAGAGAAGTTTTATTTCAGAACGGAGGAAATATGGGAATTATTATTAATGAAGAACAACTTATCTTGCACTTACAGACAAAGAATGTAAGTTACATAATGAAGGTGGTGGAAGGTAAATATCTTGCTCATATATATTGGGGAAAGAAGATGGACACACCTGATATGGAAAATGCGCAGATTAACAGATGGATTGGCTTTTCACCGGCAGAGTGGTGCAAACCCATAACCCGTGACTTCTTGTGTCAGGAATATCCAACAGGATGTGGTACTGACTATAGAATTCCTGCTGTTAGTGCATTGTATGATGATGGCAGCAGAACTGTTGAACTGGTTTATGACAGCTTCAATGTAATGGCAGGCAAGCCGAAATTAAATGGACTTCCTGCGACTTATGTAGAGTCGGATGGGGAAGCGGATACATTGGAGATTGTTCTTAGAGACAATGTGAAAAATATGAAGGTGGTATTGCAGTACACAGCTTATAAAGACCTTGATGTTATCACAAGAAATGTTAAGGTTATAAATGAAAGTAATGCAAGAATTGTATTAGAAAAAGTTGTAAGTGCAAATGTAGACTTCGAGGATTCTAAGTTTGATATGATTACATTGCCTGGTGCATGGGGAAGAGAACGACATATTGAGAGAAATCCTCTTCGAAGTGGTATACAGTCCATTGAAAGCAGACGAGGTGCATCAAGTCACCAGTTAAATCCATTCTTTGCATTAGTATCTAAGAATACAACAGAAGATTATGGTGATGCATACGGCTTTAACTTGGTTTATAGTGGCAACTTTACTGCCGGAGCAGAAGTTGATCAAGTATTCAAGACAAGAGCATGGATTGGTATAAATGATTATGATTTTTCGTGGATACTTGAAAGTGGCGATGAATTCCAGAGTCCTGAGGCGGTAATGGTTTATTCGGCAGAAGGCTTGGGTGAAATGTCCAGAACATTTCATAAGCTTTATAGAAAACGTCTTGTTCGTGGAAAATATCGTGATGAGGTAAGACCTATTTTAGCAAATAACTGGGAAGCTACATACTTTGATTTCAATGAAGAAAAGATATTGGGATTGGCAAAGGAAGCATCAGAACTTGGTATAGAATTACTTGTTCTTGATGATGGCTGGTTCGGTAAGAGAAATGGCGATAACTGTTCTCTTGGGGACTGGTATGTAAATGAAGAGAAGCTTCCGGGTGGAATTGCTAACTTGGCTAAGAAAGTTAATGAATATGGAATTAAGTTTGGATTATGGTTCGAGCCTGAGATGGTTAGCCCGGATAGCGATTTGTACAGGGCACATCCTGACTGGTGTATACATGTGCCTGGGCGTGACAGAACAGAGTGCAGATTCCAGCTTACACTTGATTTATCAAGAGCAGAGGTTTGTGACTATGTGGTTAATTCTGTGTCAAAGATACTTGATGAGGCTAATATCGCCTATGTGAAATGGGATATGAATCGTCATATGTCAGCACTTGGTTCGGCGGGACTGGATTCTGAACGCCAGAAGGAAATGCCACATAGATATATGCTTGGTTTGTATGATGTGATGGAGCGAATTGTAAGCTCTCATCCTGATGTGCTTTTTGAGAGTTGTTCAGGTGGCGGCGGCAGATTTGATCCGGGTATCCTTTATTATATGCCACAGACATGGACAAGTGATGATACTGATGCAGTTGAGCGACTTTATATACAGTATGGCACAAGTCTTGTATATCCTACAAGTGCTATGGGTTCACATGTGTCAGCGGTTCCAAATCATCAGTCGGGCAGAGTAACATCCCTTAAAATGCGTGGAGATGTGGCGATGAGCGGTAACTTCGGTTATGAGCTTGATTTGATGAAATTTACTGATGAAGAAAAGGAAGAAGTAAAGGCGCAGGTGGCACAGTACAAGGAGCTTAGGACCTTTGTGCAGGCAGCGGATATGTATAGAATTGAAAGTCCGTTTGAAGGAAACACTACTGCTTGGCAGTTTATTTCGGAGGACGGAAATGATATCTTTGCAGCATATTTCAAAATAATGGCGAAGGTGAATATGGGAATTTCAAGAATGAAATTTGTGGCACTTGATGCGAATGCTAAGTATGAGATTGTGGGCGAGGATAAGGTTTATACCGGTGCCGAGCTTATGAATATCGGTCTTGTGGTGGACTTCTGGGGAGATTACCAGAGTAGAACTTGGAGACTTAAGAAAATTAAATAGCTATTATGAAAGCTTGGCGATGCAAAGGAATGGCAAATGATATGGATAAAAAGAAGATTTTAATTATAAGCATAGTAGTGGTAATATTGTTAATAACTTTAACAATAAGTATGTGTAGCAGTAATAAAGGAAAAGCTTCTGAAAAGAAAAAGGAAGCTTTAAGTAGTGAGGAAGCTTATAAATCTGTAGAAAATAGTCAAACCAAAAAGAATAATCAAACTAAAGAAAGTAGTAAGGCACAAGGAAACAATCAAACGGATAAAAATACGGAAACTGGAGAAAGCGAAGAGACTACAAAGAATGGGGTGGAATCTTCTTCTAAAGATAATAACGAGAAAAACACTGACGAAGAATTTACAACTTCAATAGATGAAAATGCTGAAACAACCAAGCCAAGCAACAGTGTTGGCAATACAGGTAATGAAAATCTAACAGTAGAAAATAATAATGAGGTAGAGTCTAAGATTGAAGAGACCACTACCAAGAAAGATACAACTGTTGATAATAAACAAGGTGAGTCAGAAGATATTGTGGTGGTACCTTCGAAAACTCACTCTCCTGCTACAATGCGCAATATAACAACAATGCAGCTTGTTGCAGATATGGGTATTGGCATTAATCTTGGTAATACATTTGAGTCTTGTGGCGATTGGATTAATAGCAGTTCAGTTAAGAATTATGAAACCGGATGGGGAAGCCCTGTGATTACAAAGGCTATGATTCAGGGTATGGCAGCAGAAGGTTTTGAAACTATTAGAATTCCTGTGGCTTGGTCTAATATGATGGGAGCAGATTATACCATTAAGCCTGCGTATATGGCCCGCGTTAAAGAGGTTACAGATTGGGCTCTTGAATGTGATATGTATGTTATTATAAACATTCATTGGGATGGAGGCTGGTGGGAAAGCTTTCCAACAGACAAAGAAGAATGCATGAGAAAATATAAAGCCATTTGGACACAGATAGCATATGAATTTTGCGATTATGGTGATAAGCTTATATTTGAGTCGTTAAATGAGGAAGGTTGTTGGGATTCTCTTTGGAATCGCTATGGTGGTGCAACAGCTGGCAAAGCGACAGCATATGATTTGCTAAATGAAATTAATCAGACTTTTGTAGATGTTGTTAGAGGCTCATCCTGCAACAATGCCAAAAGACATTTACTTATTGCGGGATATGCAACAGATATTCCATTGACTTGTGACAGCTATTTCAAGATGCCAAATGATTCGGCTGGAAGATGTGCAGTATCAGTACATTACTATACACCTTCGGCATATACGATTCTTACTGAGGATGCTGATTGGGCTAAAGCGCAGACAGAATGGGGAAGTGAATCAGATATAGCAGAGCTTAATAAATATATGAAAATGATGTATGATAATTTTGTCAGCAAAGGAGTACCGGTAATTATCGGTGAATTTGGTCTTCCTGCAATGGCAAATAAAACAAAGGAAAATGCTATATTATATTTAAGAAGTGTTGCAGAAACTGCATACAATTATGGCATGTGTCCGGTACTTTGGGACACAACAAGTGAGTATTCATTTTATAATAGGTATACTTGTAGTATGTCAGGGTTCCAGAGCTTGAAGGAAGCATTTTTGAATATAGTGAAATAGTGGTTATGGTAGAGGATAAGAAAACCCTCTGGAAAATTTCCAGAGGGTTACTAAATGTGTATATATTAAGAAACATTTCCATTTTTATCACACTTAATAGTGATACTATCGCTTATAGTTTGAGTATTAATGAATAGTAAATATTTTTTTGCAGTATATTTACCCGTTGCAGTAGCTCCTGATTTGGAAGATGATGTTGATGTGAACTCCCATGAATCATCATAAATGTTTGTACTGTGTGATACATTAGTACATTTTGATGTGCTTCCATCATATGTGAATGTAGCTGTTAATTTAAATTTAGCTAACACTTTGTTATTATTATCTTTTATTGAGGCGGTTTTAGAATATGTTTTACTTGAAGAGGCTGCATATGTAGCGATAGCGGGAACTTCTTCTTCAAGAGTAATTTCCATATATAAACCATCGGAGAGATAAATAATATCATTTGATGGAGAACTGTTACTTTCTGTGGCGGCTAATACATTTTGCGATGAAAGTAATACTGCTAATAATATAATAATGATTTTTTTCATAATGTGTCCTTTCTAGGTTGTATAATATATTTGTGTTTATGGTTCTTCTGTTGTTTCTGTTTCAGAAGGAAATTCTTCTTCTATAGTAATTATTTGAGTTGTGGCATATCCTCCAATATATTTTAAGACAAATATAGTGCAGATAATAATAAATATAATAATTCCAATTACTATAAAAGTTATTTTCTTTGAATTATATAGTTTCTTACGAATCCCTTCAGGCGAATCAAACTCAATAAACGAATTTGCAAATTCTGAAGGTTCACCAAAATTCACAATTAAGTCATCATATGTAAATTCACTATGTTCAGCTTCATACTGAATTAAGCTTGAATGAATCTGATTAAGAATATCCTTTTTATTAGGATAGGATGTAGGAATTTTAGCTTTAGTCTGTTTATAATATTTTTTAATCAATTGATTAGAACTATTCATTATCATACTCCTTTGTAATAATATTATTAATAAGTGAATTAATATGGTTATAATGCTCGTGCATAAGCTTTAACTGAGTTCTTCCTAAGTCAGTAATATTATAGTAAACACGAGTAAGTCGTTCGCCGACAGCTCTTTTTTCACTTGTTACATATCCGGCATCACCCAATCTGTATAAAATCGGATACATAGAACCCTCTAATATTGAAAATTCATTGTTTGTCCTGAGCTTTATCTGTTGTGACATTTCATAACCATACATCTCTCGTTCGCTGAGGAGAGATAATAAGATAATTTCAATGGATGCTCGTTTTAAATTTGTTGTTATAGAATTCATAAGGTCTCCTTGTATATGAATGGTTTTATTGACGACATAATGATTTTAACATAATATATTTTGGGGTCAATATACTTTGAAAAAATATAGTTTGACAAAACGCATGCTACAGAGTTATACTATTGAGGTAAAGTGAAATATGAGGGGAGTGAGAACTGGAAATGAAGAGTCATAAGAGAAAACAAAAAGTCCTTAGATTATGATAAGAGCTGGGCACTCCTAATATACAATAGTATATTGATAATCTAAGGACGAATATAGTTTATTACAAAAATAAGATGAAGACAAGGAGATTTTCGTATGACAATAAAAATGAAGAAATTTATAATGACAGCGGTAATGTGTATGCTGTTTGTGACAACAGTGTATGCTGTAGATGCCATACCTTACACTCAGGTTAATAAAAAAGCGTATGTTAACTGTACAACTACTACAAAAACTTCTGCCAAGGATGCAGCTTTAATACAGTTGACACAGGGACCGGTAAAAGATAAGTGTGCAATACATGTGCAGTTAGTTAGAACAGATAATTCAAATTATGTATCAGACATTAGGTTGTTTACTGAATGTGGTTATAAAGAGGCTGACTATGGATTTAATCCAACTACATACAGTCAGTATTATGGAAAAACATTTTATGTTAAGGCTAAGGTGTATTCTAATTCTGAATATGCAGTTAATATAGTTTCGGGAATGGTAGCACCATAGGACAAGTTTATAATAACTGTTACTGTGTAGGTAAAGCTTGCACAGTAACAGTTAACATTAGGAGGAAGTATGAGAAAAAGATTATTAGCATTGGTTTTATTATCAAGTTTGGTTATGACCGGCTGTATGTCAACCACACTTGAGGAAAAGAAGGAAAAAGAGCAAAGGGAAGCAGAAAAAAATGGTGGTACAAGCACATCACCATATGTAGATATAGAAGATTTAGATTTTGAATCAGGACATGTTGAGGGCTTGTTGAGGGAGAATTTTAGAATAGATGCAGATGTATCGGTGAATGTGCCAACAGAATGTGGTACATATGAGCTTGCAAGAAAGAAACAGGATATGACAGAAACAGAGTATGCACAATACTTTGATGAGATAATAGATAATTATTTTGGAAGTGATGTTACCACATCAGTTGCAGATTTTGAAAATCCAGATATGGCGATGTCTGTTAATAGTACATATGCTAATGGAAATATGGGTGAATATTATAAAAAGATTGACCAGAAGGATAGAAGTGATTACTCGTTATACCATAGTAAACTGAGAGTTATAGAAAGAAATTTTTATGAATATGGCTTGGAGTATGACAGGGAGTTTGTGGATGGCGTGGTTAATTCTTTTATGGAAAAATGTTCAGGAATAATTCCTGATGGAATAAATGGAGATTATGTATGTATTCATATTGATAAGGAATATATGGATAATCTTAGGGAAAAGTATGGAATGGAAATAAGTGAAATAAGAACTGATTGGGAGGAAGATAATATGGAATATTATGCCATATGTATGTATCCTGAGATAGAGGAAGGTATATATTTCAAGGGCGTTCAAACAGAAGTAGCAGACCTTGTAGAGGGAGAAGTGACTGATGAAGTATGCGAAAAGCAATATTATGGTGATACAGATACATGGCATGTAGTTAGTCACAATCCTCAGTATATTGAAATGATAGTTAAGGAGGATGGGGAAATAGTATCAATAAGAATTGAAGATTACTATACTATAGGTGAAAAAATAAATTCTAATACCATTCTTACAGCAAAAGAGGCCTTAGAGAAATTCAGCGAAGCCTATGACGGAATCCTTATGGAAGAGGAGATGGTTGTAAAATCATTATCATTGGAATATACCGTTGACATGGAGGATGAACCAGGAGAAGATGGATATAGGGATGCGGTACTTGTTCCAGTATGGGTTGTGCGTTATAAATCTCCATTACCATATTGGGTTGATAATGTGGAAATGATGATGACCATATCAGCTATTGATGGAAGTATATATGCGAATTAGGAGAAAATAATATGGGATTTATTAGAACTTTTAGAACAATCATGGGAAGAGCGATTAAGTCAAAAACATTTTTGCTTGCATTTCTTATGGTGTTTATATTTAGATTACTGGATATAGGTGCGGAGATTGTGCGTTGTATAGAGAAAGTGGATGGGCATTTTTCTTTTAGATTTTATGATGGAGTAGTAGTTTTTGAACTATATGGTATTACGATGATGGGGCTGATAATGCTTGTGATACCTGTAATGGTATATAGCAGTGCGTTTTGTGATGACCTTTCATCTAACTATCTTACATATATATTGATGAAGAGTGGAAAAACAGCATATAGTATGGCAACAGTATTATCCTGTGCGATAGGTTCGTTCTTATGTGTGTTTTTAGGTGAGTTGTCAGTAACATTATTGCTCAATCAGTTTAGGCCATTTTATGAAGGGGGAAGCAAGGGCTTTGAACATGCACTTATCTTTGCGTCTGCAAGGATTATTTTGTATGGATTGGAAGGAGCATTTTATGGTGTTACAACTATGTTGTTATCAATATTTACAAAAAGTAAATTTGTAATATATACATCACCATTGTTATTATTATTTTTCTTCATGTATTTTGGTTCAAATATTTTAAATATATCAACAAGGATTAATCCGGCACATGTGTTTAAGTTTTTTATATTTGGAGAGGGAGAGCCGGTGAAAAGTGTCATTTATGCCTTTATTTATTTGATTGTTGTGATATTTATAGCTATCAGGGGTATGGAAAAGAAGATTGAGAGGTGTTATTAATGGGTGCTTTAAGGCTTGCATATGCTGATTTTGTCAGGGGATTTAAAAACTCAAAGACACTGGTTATCATATTATTATGTGTGTTCTTTTTCTATAATGAGATATTGAGCATGAGGGCATTGGCAGAACAGTTTGGAATTGGAATAACACTATTTGTGTATCCAATGTTTATGACATTGAGTAGGGGGAGAATGTATGCTCTTATTCTTGTTGCAATGATGATGGGGGAAGCTCCCTATTATAATGGTGCGGAAGTTTTCATAAGTATGCGAATAAGCAGATTTAAGTGGTTTGTCGGTAAGCTCATATATATATTGATGTTATCAGCAACATTTCAGGTGGTTATGATGGTGGTATCAGTAGCGGTATGTGCACCATATATTGGAATAAGCAATGACTGGGGAGATATAATTAGAACATATATTACCAGTATACAGGGAGGAGTGTCCGTTACAGGTACGGTTGACAGTGCATATTTTCTATCATTGAACCCTGCTATGTGTATGGTGCAGGAGTTTATACTAATGGTTCTTATGAGCGTTATTATTGCACTTGTCATATTTTTGATAAATGGAGTCTTTAAAAATATTATGGGAACTATTTTGGTAGGCATAGTAGTTTTGATTGACGGATATTTGAACGATTTATCATGGTGGGGAATAAGGGATACACAATATATTATGCCAACAACATGGGTGGATATTAATTCCTTTGCTTTATGCGAAGGATTATCCTTTGAAAAGTGCATATTATATATGTTGCTTATGATAGTAGTATTAGTGGTAGCAGGTTTTATATTGGTAGGAAAAAAGATTATAAGACCTGTAAAGAATATCTGAAAGGGAGATTGAAATGTCTGAGAATAAATACATAATAGAAGTAAAAAATGCTGTGAAAAAGTACAAGGAGACTCTTGCACTTGATGATGTCAGCATTAATTTTGAAAGAAATAAAATTACTGGTGTAATAGGTAGAAATGGTTCGGGAAAAACTGTGTTGTTAAAGAGCATTTGTGGACTTACAAAGCTTACATCAGGGAAGATAAAGGTTGCTGGAAAGGTTATCGGAAGAGATATTGAAATTCCTAAAAATATGGGTGTTATTATAGAAACACCAGGATTTATTAACGAATTCAGTGGCATAAAGAACCTTGAGATACTATATAGTCTCAACAATAAAAGAGATAAAGCAAAGCTTGAAGGTATTATGGAACAGGTTGGACTTGATCCAAAGTCAAAGAAGCGAGTGTCAAAATATTCTCTTGGTATGAGACAGAGACTTGGCATAGCTCAAGCTATAATGGAGAATCCGGATATTCTTATACTGGATGAGCCAACCAATGCGTTGGATAAGCATGGTGTGGATGAATTCAGAGAGCTTTTACTTAAATTGAAAGGTGAAGGAAAGACAATTATTATCGCAAGTCATAATTCAGCAGACATTGAACTTTTGTGTGATGTGGTGTATGAGTTGGATGGTGGAAAATTGCAGTAGGAGAGCTGTTAATACAAAGATGAATAATAAAAACAAACTTGGGAAGCGTCGGTCACGACGCTTTTTTTGGAGTTGAAGGTGCTAAAATCGAAAACACTTTTAAAATATACCAAAGTGTGGTAGAATATAGACACATATCGAGTGAAAATAAGCAAATGCTTATGGTGTAAGAGAAAGGTATAAAATTTAAGGTATATATATGAATAGTAGATTAAAATTAAAGGGGAAGATAATTACATATTTAGTTATGCCTATTATTTTGGGTGTAATAATGTTAATAGGGGCAGCCGTTTTGGCGACGAAGAATCCGGAGTTTGCAGTGACGCTTGCGGTGCTTTCAGCTGTATATGTGGTGGTTTCAGCGGTGTTATTTTTTGTCAGCAAGCCTGTTATAATGAGGGATTTGGTGGAGTTTGCAGTGGATTATGCTCAAATACAGAAGAGTTTGTTGCAGGATTTGGCATTACCATATGGTCTTTTGGATACAGATGGTAAATTATTATGGAAGAATAGAGAGTTAGACCTTCTTCTTGCTGAGGATGATCAGACATATGGCAAGGATTTCTTGGAGACATTTACAGAGATTTCGTTAGAGGAATTTAAAGCTAATGATTATCAGAATAACTTTGATATAGTATTTAGAGATAAGTTTTTTAGAATTGAATGTAAGAAAATTGCAGTAAATAATTTATTTAATACTTCAACTTATTTGGAAATTAGTGATCCTGATGAGTGTATAATTGCAGTATATTTTTATAATGAGACTGAAATTAAGAGATTACTCAAAGAAAATGTTGAGCAGAGAATGGTAACAGGTCTTATCTATATTGATAATTATGAGGAAGCTCTTGAAAGTGTAGAAGATGTTAGAAAATCGCTTCTTGCGGCTCTTATTGAGCGTAAGCTTAATCAGTTTGTTCAGGGCATGGAAGGTATTGTTAAGAAGTTGGAGAAGGATAAGTTCTTCATTGCGTTTAAGTACAAATATCTTGAGAATCTTCAGGCTGATAAGTTTTCAATTCTTGATGAGGTTAAGACTGTTAATATAGGCAATGATATGGCTATGACAATAAGTATTGGTATGGGCATTGGTGGAGAAACTTATGCACAGAACAATGATTATGCAAGAACTGCTATGGACCTTGCGTTAGGTCGTGGAGGTGATCAGGCTGTTCTTAAGGATAGTGACAGAATTTATTATTATGGCGGTAAATCTAAGCAGGTTGAGAAGAATACCCGAGTTAAAGCGCGAGTTAAGGCTCATGCTTTAAGAGAAATGGTTGCACCTCGTGAAAAGGTTATGATTATGGGCCATCAAATAGGGGATATAGATTCATTTGGTGCATCAATTGGTATATACAGAGCTATGAAGAGTCTGGGTAAGAAGTCGCATATTGTTATTAATGAAGTGACAGCATCCCTTAGACCAATGTTTGAGAGATTTTTAAGCGATCCTGAATATGAAGAAGATTTATTTTTAAGTTCGGAAGAGGCTATAAATACAGTTACAAAGGATACAGTAGTAGTTGTTGTTGATGTAAATAGACCAAGCAGAACAGAATGCCCGGAAATCCTTTCTATGTGTAAGGCAGTAGTTGTGCTTGACCATCACAGACAGACAGGAGAAGTTGTCGAAAATGCAGTTCTTTCGTATATTGAACCATTTGCGTCATCAGCCTGTGAAATGGTTGCAGAAATATTGCAATACATCCAAGACGGAATTAAGTTGAAGCCGGTTGAAGCGGATGCCCTTTATGGTGGAATTATGATTGATACAAATAATTTCTCGCAGAAAACAGGTGTTAGAACATTTGAAGCGGCGGCATTCCTTAGAAGAAATGGTGCAGATATTACTCGTGTTAGAAAGATTTTCAGAGATGATATTAAAGAGTATAAAGTGAGAGCTTCAGCTGTAAGCAGAGCAGAAGTTTTTCTTGATAAGTTTGCTATTTCAGAAGTTGATTCCAATGGTATTGAAAGCCCTACAGTTGTATGCGCCCAGACAGCAAATGAGTTGCTGAATATTACAGGTGTTGATGCATCATTTGCAATGACAGACTATAATGATAAGATATTTATCAGTGCAAGATCAATTGATAACATAAATGTTCAGCTCATTATGGAGCAAATTGGCGGCGGAGGTCATATGAATATTGCGGGGGCACAACTTGAAGACATGAGTATGTCAGAAGCTAAAGAGTTACTTATAAATACAGTAAAAACAATGGTTGAAGAAGGAGACGTATAGTATGGAAGTTATATTATTAGAAGATGTAAAAAGCCTTGGCAAAAAGGGTCAGATTGTAAAGATAAATGATGGTTATGCAAGAAATTATGTATTACCTAAGAAGTTAGGTATCGAAGCTAATAGCAAGAATTTAAATGATTTGAAGCTTCAGAATGCCAATGCAGAAAAGATTGCGGCTCAGAAGCTTGAGGATGCAAAGCAGCTTGCGGTACAAATTGAAGAAAAGCCCGTAGTGGTTAAGATTAAAGCCGGTGAAGGCGGAAGAACATTTGGTTCTGTATCAACAAAGGAAATTGCGGCTGAATTCAAGAAGCAGTTTGGTTTCGAAATTGATAAGAAGAAGATGGTACTTGATGAGCCTATCAGAACAATGGGTTCACACATTATTCAGGTGAAAGTACATAAGGATGTAACAGCAAAATTGACAGTAAAAGTTCAGGAAGCATAATAGCTTTCAGGATGGAGTAGTTATGGATGAGTCACTAATTAAAAAGGTAATGCCTCATAGTACAGATGCTGAGAAATCGGTAATTGGTGCTATGCTTATCGACAGCGAAGCGGTGCTTACTGTATCGGAAATTTTAGTTCCGGATGATTTCTATGGAAAGCAGTATGGTATACTTTTTGATGCAATGGTTTCGTTATATATGGAAGGTAAGCCAATTGACCTTGTAATGCTTGAGAATAAATTAAAAGAGAAGGATGTTTCCCCAGAACTTAGCAGTATAGAAGTTGCTAAAGAGATTTTTAATCAGGTATTTACATCGGCAAATGTAAAGCATTATGCAAATATTGTAAAAGAGAAATCTATTTTAAGAAAAATTATTAAGACAAATGAAGAGATTGCAAATCGTTGTTATATGCAGAAGGATACTTTGGATGATATTTTGAATATGACAGAGAAGAAGATATTTAATATCGTTCAAAAGCAAGGTGGCGGTGATTATGTGCCGGTTAAGCAGGTAGTTATCAATGTTCTTGAAAATATTGAAAAAGCTTCAAAAACTAAAGGCAATATCACAGGTATTCCTACAGGATTTAGAGATTTGGATTATCAGACAAGTGGTATGCAGCCTTCAGACCTTGTGCTTATTGCAGCAAGACCATCAATGGGTAAAACTGCATTTGTGCTTAATCTTGCTGAACATATGGCATTTAAGAAAAAGGTTACAGTTGCCATATTCAGTTTGGAAATGTCAAAGGAACAGTTGATTAACCGTATCCTTTCTATTGAATCGAGAGTTAGTTCTCAGTCTTTGAGAACAGGTAATCTTGAGGATGATGATTGGGATAAGATTATTGAGGCGGCTCAATATATAAGTAATTCTAAGCTTATTGTTGATGATACTCCGAGTATTAGTATACAGGAGTTGCGTTCGAAATGTAGAAAGTACAAATTAGAGCATAATCTTGGCGTTATCATTATCGACTACTTGCAGTTAATGTCAGGTGGTGATAATTCAAATGTCAGCAGACAGCAGGAAATTTCAGATATTTCCCGTTCTTTAAAAGCTCTTGCCAGAGAGTTGAATGTACCGGTTATAGCATTATCACAGCTTAGCCGTGCCGTTGAGCAAAGACCTGATCACAGACCTATGCTCTCAGACCTTCGTGAATCCGGTGCTATTGAGCAGGATGCCGACGTTGTTATGTTCTTGTATAGAGATTATTATTATAATAAGCAGACAGAGAAGCCGGATGTGGCTGAAGTAATTATTGCTAAGCAAAGAAACGGCCCTGTTGGTACAGTAGAACTCAAATGGATTGCAGAACTTACTAAGTTTGGTAATCTTGAGAAAAGAAGTGACGGGCAGTAGTATGAAAATAGTAATATTTGCTTTGGATTTTATATTACAGAGTTGTTTTGAAATCTGATATAGCAGTATAAGATAAATATGCTATACAGAGTATCAATAGTGTATGATACTATAAAAAAATTATAAAAAACTTATAAGTTTGTTATATCAAGATATGCTATGAAGTTACAGTATAACAACAAAAAGGCTTTAGATGATTCGACAAGTTTCGTCTAAAGCCTTTGCAGTTGTCGAAAGAAAGTTAAAGTTTGTCCAAGTATTTAATTGATATTTGGACAAACTTTTTTTATAATGACAAAAGAGTATAGATAATAAACGGAGGGATAAATATGGAACGCAGATATATGATTTCTGATGCCTCAAAAATGGTGGATGTGGAGTCACATGTGCTTAGGTATTGGGAAGAGGAGCTTGAGATAGAAGTTCCGCGAAATGAAATGGGACACAGATATTATACGGATTATTACATAAATTTATTTAAATCCATTAAAGATTTAAAGGACCAAGGTTTCTTATTAAAGGCCATCAAGATGTTAATGCCAAGACTTAGTGAGGGAAAGAATCTTGATGCAGGTGATGAATTGGATGCAGTTGCGGGGATGAGAGAAACAGTTGCACTTCAAGACAATGCTACTATGGAAGGCTATGAGGGTGTTAAGAATCAGGAAGTAACTAATGTTCAAGGACAGGTTCAAAAGTATGCTCAAAGTGTAGCGTCTCCTAATCTTACAGCTGTAAAAGGTGATAAAATGCAACAATTCCAAATGATTTTAACTAATATTGTTGTAGGGGCAATGGAACAGAACAACGAGACTTTAACTAATGAAGTTTCGACAAAGGTTTCAGAATCTGTCATTAAAGAAATGGATTACCTTTTAAGGTTGAAAGAAGAAAGAGAAGAAGAACGGTTTAAAAAGATAGATGAGTTAATAAGAAATTCTCAGAAAAACAAAAAAGAAGCAGTAGCTGGCGGTAAGAAAGGACTTTTTAAAAGAAAATAGTGGTGTTAAAAGCACATTTTTTCAAAAAATAAGGACATGAAGCTGTGTATTATCAAGGAAAGCGAGTTGTGAGGTAGTAGGCATATTTTGTGATGTGTAGTACCTCGGAATTTACGCGTATGAGGTACAGGGAGAGTTAACAAGCTTTCTAAACCTCGGAAAAAATCAATTTTATGAAAATTTGCAAAAAAACGAGGTACGGAGAAGGAACAATAGTATATAATACCTCACACGCATAAAAAATGAGGCACAGAAAAGAAAAAGTCTATTCTGTACCTCATTTTTGCGCCATAGGTGTCACTGGTGTAGGGTGTTCGTTTACTGCGTAAACTCGTACGGTCGCGGTATTCGCCAAATGCCGACATAAATGTGGCTATTCAAAAAATAAAAAAAGACACAAATTACTGCAAGCAGCATTTGCGTCTTTCCTATTACATTCAATCACATACTCGTTTACTGCGTAAACTCACACGGTCGTGGTATTCGCCAAATGCCGACATAAATGTGGCCATTCAAAAAATAAAAAAAGACATTCAAATTTTTTGCAAGCAAAATTTGAATGTCTTTTTTTATTTTTTTAAGCGCCATAAATGGCGCTTGGCTCATTACTCGCGCCTAGTCTGCAGAAATAGCTTCTGTTGGACATGTAGCTGCGCATGCTCCACAATCGATGCAAGCATCAGCGTCGATTACGTACTGTCCATCTCCTTCAACGATTGCGCCTACTGGACATTCAGCAGCACAAGCACCACACATTACGCATGAATCAGAAATTTTATGTGCCATAATTAAGTACCTCCATAATTTTATATATTTGGTTTTATATATTTTTACAATTCGATTTTAATACAAATACATAGAAAATACAAGATGAAAAATATTGATTAAGTGGAAAATGTTTGATACAATGGTAAACAGTTCGAGTATGCAAAAAGATTTATACAAGGAGGGCGTGCAAGCTCGCTTGCTAAGAACTCTTTGTATAAGTCTTTTTATAGGGCGGACGCCCTCCATGAGGAAATTGTTCAAAAATGAGACTATATCAAAAAAGTAAATTACAATTTCCGAATGGAAGCATGCGAGAAAAGCATGCAGGAGTTAAGGCGGACGCCGAATGGAAGCATGCGAGAAAAGCATGGAGGAGACAAGGCGGATGCCGAATGGAAGCATGTGTTATGCGCATGAAAGCATGCAGGAGCAGCTATATAAGAAAGGAAAACACAGACATGGATTTAATTACAGTAAAACAGTTATACAGAAATCGTGATGAATATATAGGAAAAGAAATCACTATCGGTGGTTGGGTTAGAAGTAACCGTGATTCAAAGACATTTGGTTTCATCGTAGTTAACGATGGTACATTCTTTGAGACACTTCAGGTAGTATATAATGATACAATGGATAATTTTGCAGAAGTGGCAAAGGTAGGCGTTGGTGCAGCTGTTATCGTTAAAGGTACATTAGTTGCAACACCGGAAGCAAAGCAGCCATTTGAGATTCAGGCAACAAGCGTGGAAATCGAAGGTGCATCAGATGGAGATTACCCATTACAGAAGAAGAGACATTCATTTGAGTATCTTAGAACAATTTCACATTTAAGACCAAGAACAAACACATTCCAGGCAGTATTTAGAGTACGTTCACTTATTGCATACGCTATTCATAAATTCTTCCAGGAAAGAGAATTTGTATATGTTCATACACCAATTATTACAGGAAGCGACTGTGAAGGTGCCGGTGAAATGTTCAGAGTAACAACTCTTGATATGGACAATCTTCCAATGACAGAGGATGGAAAGGTTGATTTCTCAAAGGATTTCTTTAATAAGGAAACAAACCTTACAGTTTCAGGCCAGTTAAATGGTGAAACATATGCTATGGCATTTAGAAATATTTATACATTTGGACCAACATTTAGAGCTGAAAATTCTAACACAACAAGACATGCAGCTGAGTTCTGGATGATTGAGCCTGAAATGGCATTTGCTGATTTAAAGGATGATATGATGCTTGCAGAGTCAATGCTCAAGTATGTAATCAGATATGTTATGGAAAATGCACCGGAAGAAATGCAGTTCTTCAACAATTTCGTTGACAAAGGCTTAATTGACAGATTAAATGGTGTGTTGAATTCAGAATTTGGACATGTTACTTATACAGAAGCTATTGAAATCTTAGAGAAGAATAATGATAACTTTGATTACAAGGTAAGCTGG
>CAZESO010000016.1:0-15671 GCA_964515325.1 uncultured Roseburia sp.
GGCTACCTCCTTCCTACTCTATTTGTTGTAAATATACCATAGGCAGAAATCTAATACAAGTTTTTCTCTTAACCAAAGAATTTGTTTTTATTAAACATTCTTATCCATAAACACAAATTCATCATTGGAATAAAACTCATCAAACATTAACTTCTTTGCCAAATGAATTGATGGTTTATTATCTCTCTTTATACTTACATTTATCTTATCTAGCCCAAACTCCCTTATATAATCAAGTATTTCAGCACACGCCTCATAAGCATAACCTTGTCTTCTGTACTCAGGCACAATGTAATATCCAAGCTCAAAATCTCCATTTACTTTTCTGTCAATACCGGCAATTCCTATGACTTTTCCACCATGCTCTTCACTCAGATTATCTCCTTTCAACTCCATAAGCCATAATCCAAAACCAAGGAACTTGTATGAATTTCTACGATATTCCGTCACATAATCAGCCAATTTCTCAGTGCTCATATCATGTAATGACAACGCATCTTTTATTAAACCAGCACATATCTCATCATCAACATCCTCTTTAAGCATCTCCCTCAGCAAAAGTCTATCCGTCTCTGCCACCACATACCTTTCATCAAAGCAATGTGCGTGAACCATCTGCAAAAAATCACCATCTATAGAATCAAAGCTTTCAAATAAATAATCCGCCAAAGACAAATTCTGATTTCCTGAATTTTCATTTATAAATCCAATACAAGCCATTCCTGCTGCCTTTGCAGCTCTTACACCATTTTCAGAATCTTCAATCACCACGCATTCATTCGGGCTTACACCAAGTCGCGCTGCTGCCTCAAGAAAAACATCCGGACTAGGCTTTGGATTCTTAACTTCTGTTCCACTTACCAATTCTGCAAAGCAATCAGCAATTTTAAGATTATTAACATTTCTCTCTATGTTCTTTAAATATGACGAAGACGCCACCGCCATTTTGTAGCGTCCCTTTAAAGACCTTACAAAGACGTTAGCGCCTTCAATCTCCATATACCCATCAGTATTAATAAGCTCTTCTTTTATTTCATCAGACATATTACGAAGTTCCATAACTTCATATGCTTCAAGTTCTTTATAACCTGCCTGTGCAAAATCATTTTTCATTTTCTGCCACATAAAATTAACAGTAGATCCAATAAACTGCTTATAATACTCATAATCTAGATTTATGTTAAATTTTCTCTCAAGAAGTAGCCTGTTTACCTCATAATGAAGTGGTTCGCTGTCAATCAAGACACCATCCATATCAAATATTACGGCTTTTAGCATATTTCAGGCTCTCCATATTCTTCACCAAATGTATCTACAGTAACCTTAACCATCTTCTGCGTTTTAAGAGGTCTGTCACTGTAATCTGTATCACATTCTGCAATCTTATTTACAACATCCATACCTTCTGTAACCTTACCAAATGCAGCATACTGACCATCAAGATGTGGTGAGTTCTTATGCATAATGAAGAACTGTGAACCTGCTGAATCAGGATGCATAGCTCTAGCCATTGATAATACACCTTCTGTATGATTTAAATCATTCTTAAAACCATTGTATGCAAATTCACCCTTAATGTTGTAACCAGGACCACCCATACCGGTTCCGTCAGGACAACCACCCTGAATCATAAAGTTTTCAATTACTCTATGAAAAATAAGTCCATCATAATAGCCCTTGTTAACCAAAGAAACAAAGTTCTTAACTGTATTAGGAGCTATTTCAGGATATAACTCCGCTTTAATAATATCGCCGTTTTCCATTTCAAATGTTACTATTGGGTTCATAATTTTAATTCCTTTCTTACCTTAAAATCTTCGACCGCCGCCGCCAAAGCTACGACCACCGCGGCTTCCGCCGCCACCACCGCCGCCACCGCCTGAGCTGCTCTCAATTCTCACACGAGTCACGTCGGTTCTTACAAAGTTATCGTAATTACTTTTCATTACAAAACTATTCTTTTCAAAGTATGTTCCACCATTTGCTATCATTTTATTCTTGTATTTTCTGTTCATTATACCAACAAAAATACCCGAAACAGCAAGTCCAATCAAGAAACATACGCCAATAGCCATAAACGATTTCATTGTTCTATATGAATGATATTCATAATCCTCTATGAAATCTTCCGACTTCTCATAATCGCCCTCATACCAAGCTTCAATAACCTCTTCTGTATCAGGTGCCAATTCATAACGCTCCACAAGACTCTGTCCCCTGTCAAGCATTGCCATCATAGCTTTATAATATAAACCACTTTTGCAGTCATAATATCCGGCATCAATGATATCATCTATATCATTATCTTCACCAGAATCATCCAAATAAATCTGCGCGATACCGGCTGTCAAAATATAAATCTCTCTACAATAAGGGTCAACGCTTATGAAAAATACAATTCCTGACGGCCCAGAAATATCTTCCTCATAACCAAACTCTCCTTCAATATAGAAATCTGCCGTATATTCAAAGCTACTTTTCGAACCTAAATCTGCAGTTGTGACAACAATAATATCAAGTTGTGTTGCCTCTGCAAACTCAAGACATTTTTCATTCAAGTCTTCTATCTCTTCTTCCGTGAAAAGACCTGCATCATCATAAACTTTTTCTTCATCTTCTCTAAATCCACACATTGTAAAAAATATGAACATAGACATTAGAGCCAGAATAACCTTTTTCTTCATATTACTTTACCCTCCTCACAAACTAAAATCGAATAAAACCAAGCACAATCGCTATTACACAAGCTATTGCAAATACGCCCGCCGCAACTGAACCAAACCATTTAAGCATTAAACTTTTGCTTTTTGGCAATTCCGCTACTATTCTACCCGTTTGTCCATTCATGGTAAAGCTACGAGTTTCGCCCTTATACTGATAACTTAAAATCCATATAGGAAGCAATACATAATCAGCTTTTTCTTTTGTTAACTTTATATCTTTTCTATTTATTATTACCGAATCATAACCGGTCATGGTATTCCTGCCGGCTGTAACTACATAATCTTCAACCCTGCCTTCAACTCTTGCCGACATATCCTCTGCTGTATATGTATATTTATCAGAATAATATCCTGAAAGATATGGTAATTTAAACGGAACCATTTCCTTATAATTAAATGGTTCAAGCATATCCATTGTCTTATCCGGCAGTTTTTCAGATGCATCCGCAGGTATTTTATCATAGCGAAGACTATATTCTCTGTTTAAATCATAATAAGAAGTATATGTACATCTATAATCGCCTTCTCTGGTTACTCTTACCTTCTTACCCGTTGCTTTAAGTCTTGCCTCACCCTGATAATCATATAACCAGAATGGCGCATATAACCCTGTGATTTTCTCAAGCATTGCCTCTGACTTAAACGTCTTTGGTGTGAAAATTCCACCTTTGTCAATCCAATCCTTATATGCTTTCTTAGCTCCCTCTTTATCAATTTTGAAAGGAATAACATATCCCGGCGCTAAAACACCTTCAAATCTCTTTCTGATAAGAGAAGGATTACCACAATAACTACAGAATGTAGCTGATGTATGTTCATCTGTGAGGATTTCCGCCCCACAGGTGTCACATACATATACTTCCATATCAATTTTTTCTTCTGATTTCTCAGTCTTATCTTCTACTTCTACTTTATAATTTTCAAGCTGCGCTTCCGCTTCCTCTATTGTCATTACATTGCCACAGTATTCACAAGTCATCTTTTGTAAATCGCTGTTGAATTCAATAGGAGCATCACAGTTTGGACATTTACATGTACTAACCATAACCCTTTTCCCCTTCTTTATACTTCAAACATTAAATCTCCATATGATGGCATTGGCCACATTTCTTTATCTACAAGCATTTCAAGTTTATCCACAGGCTTTCTTAACGCTTCCATAGCCGGCATAACTTCATCCTTAAAGAAAAATGCTTTTTCTTTTTCACACTCAATTGCAGTTGCTTTAGTATGAATATCTATAAGCTTCTTCAATGCTTCCTTAGTGTCATTGAGATGTTCCTGTGTCTCTTTAAGCATTTCAAGCTGTACCATCGGTTCTACACCAGCCTGTTTTACAGCTATTACAGTATCAGCCAAGGCCTTTGTATATTTAGTTGCAGCCGGAACAAACTGTTTTGTTGCCATATCAATCATTGTAAGTGCCTCAATATTTATGCACTTTGTATATGTCTCATATAATACCTCCGCTCTGGACTCAAGCTCGGCTTCTGTAAATATATGGAACTTGCCAAAAAGTTCTTTCGACTTCTGTGTTGTAAGTGTATCAACTGCATCAACCATTGATTTGATATTTGGAAGTCCTCTTCTCTCCGCTTCTTTTTCCCACTCTTTTGAATAGCCATTACCATTAAAAATAATTCTGCTATACTTTGTCATATACTCTTTAATAAGATTATGTACAGCCATATCAAAATCGTCTGCCTTCTCAAGTACATCAGCAGCTTCACAGAAAGCTTCCGCTACTATGGCATTTATTGTAGTGTTGGCACTTGCAACCGAATCTGCCGAACCAACCATACGGAATTCAAACTTATTACCTGTAAATGCAAATGGTGATGTTCTATTTCTGTCAGTTGCATCCTTTGTAACGTCAGATAATGTACTAACGCCTGTTTCAAGCTTACCGCCTTCCAAACATTCTTTAGCTTCACCAGTTTCAACAAGCTGTCTGATAACATCCTCAAGCTGTTCACCTACAAACATTGAAATAATTGCAGGTGGCGCTTCATTAGCACCAAGTCTGTGGTCATTACCAACATCCGATGCCGACTGGCGAAGAAGATCTGCATGTCTGTCAACAGCCTTCATCATACAAGCTAATACAAGTAAAAACTGAATGTTCTCATTTGGTGTATCACCCGGATCAAGCATATTCACACCATTATCTGTGCAAAGAGACCAGTTATTATGCTTACCTGAACCATTTACACCGGCAAATGGCTTCTCATGAAGAAGGCATACCATACCATGTCTCTCTGCCACTTTCTTCATTACTTCCATTACAAGCTGATTCTGGTCAACTGCCAAGTTTGCTGTTGCATAAATAGGTGCCAACTCATGCTGTGCAGGTGCAACCTCATTGTGCTGAGTCTTAGCTGTAACACCAAGCTCCCATAATTCTTTATTAATATCCTTCATATACGCGCCAATACGCTCTCTGATAACACCATAATAGTGATCTTCAAGCTCCTGACCCTTTGGTGCTAATGCACCAAAAAGTGTACGTCCTGCATATATAAGGTCTTTTCTCTGTAAATATTTATTCCTGTCTACAAGGAAATACTCCTGTTCAATACCAACTGATGGCTGAACCTTTGTAGCTTCTGTATTTCCAAATAATCTTACAATTCTAAGGGCCTGCTGACCAACTGCCTCCATTGAACGAAGAAGAGGTGTTTTCTTATCAAGTGCTTCGCCCTTGTACGAGCAAAATGCTGTTGGAATACAAAGAACTGCACCTGTAGCATCTTTCTTAACAAATGCAGGGGATGTACAATCCCATACTGTATATCCTCTAGCCTCAAATGTAGATCTAAGACCACCTGAAGGGAACGAAGATGCGTCAGCCTCACCTTTGATAAGCTCCTTACCGGAAAATTCCATAATCATCTTGCCGTCTTCATCAGGATTTGTGACAAACGCATCCTGCTTCTCAGCTGTTATTCCCGTAAGTGGCTGGAACCAATGTGTGTAATGAGTTGCTCCCATTTCCACAGCCCAATCCTTCATTGCCTTAGCAACTACATCAGCTGTAGCAAGAGATAACTCTCCACCTGTTTCCATAACTCTTTTAACTTCAGCGTATGCCTTCTTAGGTAATCTTTCTTTCATCTTACCCATATTAAAAACATATTCACCAAATATAGCTTCCACATTTAATAATTCGCTCATATATCCTCCAAATTGCCTAAAATATTATTCCATCGGTGTAGTCTCTTCTTCTGAACTTCCTTCAGCAGAACTACTTTCATCTGACGCTCCTGTTTCTTCCGTTGAATCTGTTTCGCCTGTTGAACCGGATGTAGATTCTGTGTTCGAATCCGACTCAGAAGGTTGTTCAACTGTTGAACTTGTAGCTTCTTCTGATGACGGATTTTCTTTATTCGTCGTCGCCTCCGAAGAAGTTGTTGCAGTTCCGCCTTGCGTAGCTTTTGTAGTTCCACCTTGTGTAGCTTTTGTAGTTCCACCTTGTGTAGTTGTTGCACTTTCTTGTGTCGACTTCTGTTCAGAAGTTGTAGCATCTGATGCAGCTGTTTCCTCTTCTTCTTTTGATGTACTTTGATTTTTCTTAGTTGTTTCCTTCTCCGTAGTAGTTTCCTTTGGAGTAGTACTGCTGTCATCTTTCTTAGTTGTTTCTAAGCTTGATGAATCATTCTCATAATCAACTCCCGGCACATCATATATTTCCTCGCCTCTTACAAGAAACATTACAAAACGTACCTCTTTATCCGTTGTACATGTAGACAACATTATTACTTTTGAATCCATTGTCAGCTCAGGCGCCTGTACAAATTCATACTTTGACTGCGCCTCAACACTCTTGAAAAATTCAAATCTTTCCTCATCACTGGCAAAATATAAATTATATACCTCACTACCGGTTGCCGGTACTTTCATAATTGAGAATACATAATATTTATAGTGCCTCTCCTGAACATATATGTCAAAAGTAGGATGTTCCTTGTGATAATTTGGCCAATCCCAATACCAATTAAGACTACCAAACATAATATTGTTTGCTCTCTTACCTATGTAATGACCATAAACTATGGAATAATCAGCATTCAAGCCCTCTTCAACACGATAATCCAAGAAGATACTTCCCATTGAACTCCATGTATGATCCGGTAAATGATATAAATAATACTCGTTATCATCTGCATGAAGTATTGGATAGTCAATATATGAACCATCATCCTGTCTTATGTATCCCACGGCTGAATTGTTATATTCCAACATCTTCTGATAATCCCATACAAACGCTTTACCATCAGAACCATTTTCCATAATAATAGTCTCGCCTTCGCTTGTATAAACAACATTTCCACCTGGAAGATTATCTACATCCTGCAGGAACATATTTGAAATCTCATCCTTAGTTGCATAAGTTGAATCATTCTCTAAATATACTAATGTAAGTTCATAACTTGCGTATCCAAAGGCAAAAAGTGCAATCATTACAACTATTGCTCTCATCACCTGATAAAGCACATACTTTCTTCTGCTCTTCTTATCATCCTGCTGGATAAATTCAATACCAGGGAATTCTTCTTCAACAGGTATATCTTCTACCGCGTCAATATCCTGACCTTCTGTATCAACAGCAGCAGACTCTATCAATTCATCAGTCAATTCCGACTGCTCATTTTCAATATTAAGTTCTTTTTCTAATTTATCTAATTCTTCCAACTCTTTTTCTTTATCCATATGGTATAGACCTCGCTTTCCTAATATCTATCTCCACAACTCATTTTAAAAATTTAAAGACAAAGCGGACCAAAATCCGCTTTGTCATATGCTTTATTAGTTAGCTTTACCAACTGATCCAAATAATTCCATCTTTTCTTTAACTGTAGCTTTGATTGCCTCAAAACCTGGAGCAAGAAGTTTTCTTGGGTCAAATCCCTTTCCTTCCAAATCCTTACCAGCTTCGATGTACTTACGTGTAGCATCTGCAAATGATAACTGACACTCTGTATTAACATTAATCTTAGCAACACCAAGTGAGATAGCTTTCTTAATCATATCTTCCGGTATACCTGTACCACCATGAAGAACTAATGGCATATCGCCTGTCTTTTCGCTAACTGCTGCCAATGTTTCAAAGCTTAATCCCTGCCAGTTTTCAGGATACTTACCATGAATATTACCTATACCTGCTGCAAGCATATCTACACCAAGATCAGCGATTGCTTTACACTCGTTAGGGTCTGCACATTCACCGGCACCAACGACACCATCTTCTTCACCACCGATTGAACCAACCTCAGCTTCAAGTGACATACCCTTTTCATTAACAATTTTAACAAGTTCTGTAGTCTTCTGAACATTTTCTTCAATTGGGTAATGAGAACCATCAAACATAACTGATGAGAAACCAGCTTCAATACATTTAATACATCCATCATAGCTACCATGATCCAAGTGAAGAGCAACAGGTACTGTAATCTTTAATTCTTCCAACATACCATTTACCATACCTACTACTGTCTTGTAACCACACATATACTTACCAGCGCCTTCTGAAACACCTAAGATAACTGGTGACTTTAATTCTTCTGCTGTTAAAAGAATAGCCTTTGTCCACTCAAGGTTGTTTATGTTAAACTGGCCAACAGCATATTTGCCTGCTTTTGCTTTCTGCAACATTTCTTTTGCTGAAACTAACATTTTATTACCTCCATAAAATACATTTTCCGGCTGCATTTTAAAATGCAACGTCTTTTTCCATTATACCTTAAAACTGTGAATTGTACAAGTATTTCACCACAAAAACTGCAATTCTCAAAGTGAGTTGCAGTATCAAACACACTTTTATTATTTATGCATATACTGTTAATGTATAGACCAACAATAGGAGGTATAAATATGAACATTCAGCAACACAGTTCTACGACATCCCACAAAATGTCCGACACAGTCAGCCTTTCTGATATGTCACTGGGTATGGCTTACGTTCCATGGCAACACTCTTTTGGAAATGTATACGACTTAGACAAAGCATTTTGTGTAGGTACTATTTTTCCATGTTTAGATAAACCATTCTTAGGAAGGAGCGGATGTAAATGATAAACAAAGCAGAATTAATGGATATTATAAACAAAAGCAGTTTTGCAATGGACGACACACGCCTTTACTTAGACACACACCCTTATGACAACGAAGCACGTGAATATTTCAATAAAATGAAGCAAATCAGATGTCAGGCCATAACAAATTACGAGGCTAGTTTCGGCCCATTGACATGGTACTCAGCCGAAACGTCAAATGTAAGAGAATGGAATAAAGGGCCATGGCCATGGCAGGCAGGAGGTTGTAAGTAATGTGGAGTTATGAAAAAAGATTACAGTACCCTGTAAACATCACCAACAAAGATCCTAGATTGGCGCAAATCATCATCAGTCAATACGGTGGACCCGATGGCGAAATGGGCGCTTCTATGCGATACCTTTCTCAGAAATTCGCTTTCAAAAACCCACGTGTTGCCGGAATTTTAAATGATATAGGCACCGAAGAACTTGCACATCTTGAAATGGTAGGTGCAATTGTTCACCAGTTAACAGCCAACCTGACTCCTGAGGAAATAAAAGCTGGTGGCTTTGAACAATATTATGTAGACCACACTTTAGGAATTTGGCCTCAAGCAGCCGGTGGTGTACCTTTTAACGCCAACCAGTTTCAATCTAAAGGCGACCCTATTACTGATCTTTTTGAAGATATGGCCGCTGAGCAAAAGGCACGTACAACTTATGACAATATTTTAAGAATGATTAAAGACCCAGATGTAGCAGATCCTATCAGATTCCTTCGTCAGCGTGAAATTATTCACTTCCAAAGATTTGGCGAAGCATTAAGAATGGTTCAGGACGAATTAGACTGCAAGAACTTCTACGCAATGAACCCTGATTTCGACTGTAGTGTTTGCAGAAAATAACCTCAATATATATCCAAAAAAAATCGAGTAGGCGTTCTACCTACTCGATATACATATATTATAATTTCTCATAAAAAACATCAATTATCAGCTTTTGGAAAGCTTCTTCATTAAGATAATATCTTTCATACTTTCTTGATGTATCAACAGTTCCTTCCAGTGAATATATTTTACCAAAAGAATAGCTTATTGATTCCGTTCCCAAATATGTCATTTCATCCAAACTCAAATCTGTTACAACATAATCTTTTACAATATCATATACATCTACTATAACTCCAACATCTGTCTTTATTTTAGTAAGAGCCTGTGAAGCAAACCTATTTAAATACTGCTTCTGTCTTTCCAATCTCTTTGATGCTGTGTAGTGTTGTGACGTATCTCTCCATTTCACATAAGCAAGCGCAGCACTTCCTTTTAATGTAACAGTTTCACCTTGTGTAAATGAATTCTCACCAAATGTAAAAGTCTCTAACGCTTCAACTGTAACACCGCCTACCGCATCATTCAATTGAGCTATGGCACCCATATTTATAGACGATACTGAATGAATCGGTAATCCATAAAACAGATTTGACACTGCCTCTTTAGCTCTCTCATTGCTAAGCTCCATACCATCTCCATATCCATGCTGAAGACATATCTGAGCCCTTCCTGAATACAAATATTCACCATTCTTATCGTATATCCAAATTTTTGTTATAGTATCTCTATGCACAGCAATCAAATCAATTTTCTTTGTATGAGGATTCATAACAAATAAATATATTCCATCCGACTGCCCACCATCAATTCCATTGGCAGCCGGCTTGACCTTATCCATTTTGTCTATTCCCAACACAAGTAATGTAATAATGTCATCATTATAGACGTATTCTTCACCATTATAGATAACATCATACTCTTCATTCTCGCCCGCCTGAATTATGGCACTGCTTGTCCTTTCTTCAGACATTTCCACATCCATGCCATCTTGTCCTTGTTGAATAACATTCCCATTATTAACATGAAGCTCTGTACTATTATCATTTTCTGTCAGGGTAAATGTCTCTGCTTCACCAGACGCTGCCGATTTACTTTCGCTCTCACCTTCTATACCAGACACTTGCCCCATATTATCCAAATCTATCTCTATATCCGGTTCCTGTTCATCATTATTTTTATCGAAATTTATACTGCTGTCTTCATTTGCCTGATATATTTTCCTTTTACCGGACGAACGCATAGCAACCAAAGCTATAGCAAGCGACATCACCAACGCCAACATAGTACCTAACAATGCAGCAAAGATAATTCTTTTCTTACTTAACTTATTTTTCACGCTCTTTGTACCTATGTCTCCGATTTCATCGGTTTCATTAATAACCAAATCCTCAATATCTAACTTTTCTTCAATCATCTTTTTATCTTTATCCATAGTCCATACCCCATACTTTTATGTACAACTAAAGACAAGCTTAGAATCTACCGATGGTTCACTCTACCATCAGTATAAGCTTGTTGCCCTTTATACAATGTTTTTCTCACTGCAAATACATATTAAAAAATTATTTACTTTAAAATATTTAAGCTTAGAATTTATATCTTCACTTAAAATATTAAAGGAATCCATTTGAATAGTCAGACCACAACCCAGCATCTTTGTATATGCTTCTTTCCCTGTCCAAACTGTAAAAAAACGCTCTACCTGTTCATCTTCATCAACAGATTCAAATATCCATTTTTTCTCTTCTTCCGCAAAAAACCTTTCCGCCATAGACAACTTAGTTTTTCTAAGCAGTTCTATGTCCACTCCACAAGGTTCATCATCCACAACAACTATCCCCATTCCCTTGGAATGTGAAATGTTAAAATGTAACTTCTTATTATCAGCAAAATAGGGTTTCCCATGTTCACCTTTAACAATATTTGATGCTTCAACCTGATAGTTGTAATGTTTTTTACATATTTCTTTTAATTTATTAATACAAAACTCACTTTCCAGTTTATGAGTTTTTAATTCTTGCATCGTAAAAATTTCTATATTCATCTTCTTTAAGATAATTTAATTTATATCCTTCAACTGTTACAGACTTTAATATAACAATTTTGTCACCAACATTTGTTTTCATATATTGCTTCTTATTTGCTTCAATAGCTTTCGAACATATTCCCTGATCGCATTTGAAAACAACATAATTCTTCTTTCTTTCTTTTCCTTCCAATGCAAGCTTTTTACCCAAATACCTGTCAGTAACAACTGCATCTGAAAGAATATAATAATTTTCTGTAAGACAAACTAACTGTCTCTTAACAAATAAGCAAAAATATGATATTGCATTATAGACAATAAATGCCGCTACCATCAAAAGTATGTATTTCTTGCTGGCATCTGCAACTATATCCATATGCTTCACAACATAATTAGCACTATATTCTTTTAATACATCGCCTGCTACCTGAAATGCAAACACAAACAATATAACCACTGCAGAAATTAACATTCTTGTGCCAAACTTCTGCATACTTCTTTCTGTTTTAAATCTATTTATAATATATAATTCATCATCATTAACTTCTTTAAATACGACTCTGTCTATTTCAACAAATTCTTCTTCCAATTCTTTCATTTGTCGATACCTTTCCCAATATTAATTTGCCTTATAATATTCTATACCAATTCGTCGTATTTTTCACTAAAAAAAACATTAACTTTTTATTAATAAGGCACAGCATTGTTAACTGTGCCTTAATTTTTTTAATTTTTACTTTATATTTGTGCACCTTTATCCTGATTTTCTTCTTGTGAATCCTTTGATTCTTCTTCCTCATCATCATCTTTCTTTGTAATAACTATGATAACAAGAAGTATTACTGCTGCTGCACAAATAAATATCATCTTTGATACATTAGTTGTATCACCTGTATAAACTTCACCATCAAAAATATTTCCACCACCTACAATATGTGGTTTTTTAGTTTCTGTTTCAGGTTCAACCTTTTGACTTACTTCACCTGATGCCTGCGTTACATTCTCGATACTTCCCGGCAAAACAGGATCAGTTTCTATTTCCTCCGTTCCCGGACTACCTACTATATCACCTATAACACCATCATCATCAACATCTGTAATTTCTTTAAATACAGGTTTTAATACCATATCACCAGTCTGATTAACAATATTATTAATGATATTTCCATCTTCATCCATCCAGCCTAAGAACTCAGCACCTTCCAGCTGAAGTGGTATCATTTCAATTACATCTTCCACTGTATAAGTTGTCACATTATCATTCTGCAAATCGCCAACTTCTATATATGTAATGTTATAATGTATAATTTCAAACTCTGTACTTATAAGAATATCCATAGCCGGCATATTTATAAGATATGTTCCATTGTTTCCTGTAACCTCAACAGATGCAGGTATTACTGCTTCTCTTGTAAGGCTAAATGGTGAAATAAGTCTCGAATACAGACCAACTCTTTCCATTTCTCTGTAATAAATTGTATTACTCTTCATCTTATAGCCCCTATCAGGTATAGCAGTAATTACTAATGTCTCATCCGGTGTAAACCATATCTGGTTAACAGGGAATACCATTTCTACAGTACCATGTTCAATAGGATCTTCTATTTCAGCCAAGTACTTTTCTTCTTCATATTCACCCCAGTTAGGTTTTAATACCAGATTACCCGATGTTCCCTTTTCAATTTGTGTAATTGAAAGTACTTTAATCTGGTCGTAGCTTGTAACATCATTATTTACTGTAATAAGTAACCAGCCAACTCCCTCTACCAGTTCCTCAAATACCACCTCATCAAAGTAAGTATATGATGTAGGATTATTATGCTCAATACCCTTTGTATCCCAATAAGTTATTGTATATTCCTGAATATGAATTGTTGCATAAACATCAATAATACTTCCATGCATCGCTTTAGGACAAACAAACTGCGTTACACCTTCATTCACCGATGCTACTGCTTCATTTCCGTCAACATCAATATACTTAATATCAATACCTTTCAAATCAAAACCTTCAGATATTTGCTGTGCTCTACCATTTTTATCCGTGTAATAGAATTTAATTAACATTTTATCATTTGCTGCAGCGTGTGGAACAGCCTCTGTCAATCCTGTTTCATCATCAATTATATCTTCCGTATACATCGGTTCAACTTCACCATCAGCATTAACATAATATAATACCGCATAAATATTCTGAGACTCTTCCATAGTCTCATCATCTATAGTGTATACATTAACAGGATATTTATCAACCTCTTCCCATTGAGCTATAAGCACCATGTCTCCATGACACTCTTCCAGCTTATCTGTATTAAGATAAATTTCTCCTGTAAGCTTATCCTTCCAGCCCTTAAATTCATAAAATCTGTCTCTCAGTGTCAGAACTTCATATGCTTTATATTCTAATATCTCTCCATATGTCTTGTCCAAATCTTCGATAGTATATACAATATCTTCATCCGACCACAATCTTGCACCACCGGTTGCTGTCAAACCATCATAAAATGTCAGTTCATACTCTTTAAGCGAAAATTCACCACTTGTCGAAACATATACATCATCAGAATTAATATCAAGCTGCGAAATAGTAATTTCACCACTGTCACTATTACCAATATTCACAACCATACCACTGCCTGAGCCTTGTTGAATTGTTATTGTGTCACCAGACAACACTAAACCTGTCTTTGGGCTAAGAATAACTGCAAGACTTTCCCCGTCTTTAACAATTGCATAATAATAATCTTTATTGTTAACGGTTTTCTTCAAATAATTGCCATTTGCATCCTTCTCGATAAGATTATTTGCATCTGTAACCGGTGCCCCAACTTTTCCAACATAAACATCTACATTATCCTTATTGAATTTAGTCGGACTTGCATCTATGTATACATAAAAATCACTTCTAATATAATACGGTTCAAATGTTACATTTTTAGTTGGAACAAAACTATACTGCTCTCCTGGTTCATAAACAACATCTGTTGTTCCTTCAACCACCCATCCGGCAAATTCATAATGTTCTTTTTCCGGAACGCCTGTACCATCCGGTATCAAAACGTTTCTAGAAGTATTACCATATTCAACTTCTACTCTGGAAATTTCCGTGCCATTCTTATCACCGGTTGTAAACACTGCCGCTGCCTTCCATTGTGCTACAAGAGGTATAATACTCTCATCGGTCATAATTGACTCAAAATTGTTTGGGTCAATTTGTGTAATTTTTCCACCTGTAACTCTCGATATCCATCCATTAAATACTAAATCCGGACAATACAATTTAACCGTATTCGAATTCAACAAAACAGTACTTCCCAAAACGTACTCTGTCGGTGCATCAGTAATTTCTACTGTGTGTCTGTCACCATTTACAAAATCACACTCATATCTAATCTCAATATTACTTGATAACGCCAGACTAAACTCAGTATCTTCATATATGTTAACTCTTTCAATAGCATAATCACCTGTAGTCGTATCCTGTGTAAGTCTTAACGCATAATCCGTCATAGCTCCTGTTGATAATGTCTCAAAATACGCATGGTCTATATTCATATATCCCGGTAATCCGGTAATTCCTATAGTTACCTCTGAACCGCTTGAGAACCAATACGCTCCATCTCTTTCAACCAGCTGTTGATTTTCAACCAACACTGTTACTGTTGGTGTATCCTCATCCATAAATCCGTCTTTATTTACTATTAACTTGCAAAGAGGTGTTGCAGGAAGATAGAAATATAAAGTTTCACCCATACCTGCCGGTTCTACATGTCCAAAACCTTCATATGAAAAAACATTTTGAACTTGATTTATATAATACACAAGCTCAACACCTATGTATTCATCCGGGTCAATAACTGCCGGAACACTTGCATCAATATTTGAAATGTCTGCCTTATATACTTCCTCATACTCAGGACTTGATATTTCAAGTCGGCCATTTTCATTAATATCATCTAAATAATCTGTAGTAAACAGACTTAACTTGTGTCCTTGTGAG
>CAZESO010000016.1:15681-18452 GCA_964515325.1 uncultured Roseburia sp.
TGAGTTAACCGGATACGCCCCAGACTTACCAAACTGCAACGTATTCTCTGTCATATATACAGAACCGCCATTAATCACAACATTTTCAACTGCGCCATAAGTACCTGTAGCGCTATTAAAACCTCCACCAAATATCGGAATATCAACTTTCTTACTTCCAACTGTCATATCTTTGGCATCAAGGTATAATGTACCACCATTAATAGTTACATAACCGCCATCCTTTGCAGCATAGTTCTTGTCATTTGAACCACCGCCACCAATACAAGCACCATAACCATTACCAAAAATATTCAACTGTAATGCACCATCAATAGTGATATTACCACCACTACCATTAGCACCATATATAACCTGCATACCTTCACACAAAGGTCTGTCTTCACCAAACAGCTCCTCTAAAGGTCCCATTCCATTACCATCAGTATCCTCTAAATCGTTATATGCTGTTCCTGTACCTGTTGATACTGTAACATTATCTGTAGATGTGGCTATCTTACCACTGGTCGACCCAATACCTGCGCCATAGCTTCCATTAGCAGTTGTTATAGTAAGACTACAATCTTCCTTGGCATAACCATAAGAAAACTCATATGATGTGAATCTTACTTTCGCCTCTGCCCCACTGGTTGTTGTCCAATAGTAATTAGCAGGATTATCAGCTCCTACAGCACCAAAATACCAATGCAATTCGTACATCTTCACAAGAGCACTCTCCGCCTGAATAACCGGATAATCTCCACCTGTATATGTGCTTGTAAGCTCACAATCACCTTTTACTATTACATTGTAGCAACCATCAAGAGTTATATTAGATACTACAGTTCCATCAGGCTTAGTTGTTGTCTGAGATTGTGTACAGGTCTCAAACTTAAATATAGGCTTGTCCTCTGACATTGTAATCTTAACATTATCCAAATAAATAGGAATCTCTTTAGATTCTGCAATGTTATACTTAATGTCAAATGCAATATTGCTATAAGTGTTGCCATCACCAATAATATAATATGTATAATTAGGATCCGATATATCAATTGTTATCTCCACAACACCTGTAGTTGTAGAATTAGCTGCCGAAATAGCCGCCAAATCATAAGTCATAATCTTATTATCCTGGTCATCAGTTATACCATCACTTGCCTTACCTTTTGCCATAGCCATATTGATAACCGAAATAGCGATTAACACTACTGCAATCGCTGACATGACTCCTAGCACCCTTTTCTTGTTATTTTCAAATTTTTCTATAATAGTATTCAAAACTTTCACAAAAATCCCTCCTTGGATATACTTATGTGCTCTACTGTTACTCTATCTTCAATTGTAATCACTAGTTATAATAATCTTATTCTAATATAACACATAAGTTGTAGAAATGCTAGTGTTTTAAATAAAAAAGAGTAATAATTAGTTACCAGAGCCAACTATTACCCTATTTTCATTATCACTTTTCTTTCAAACTATTACTCAATCCCTGTTTAACAGGTTCCAAGAAATAATCCATAAGACTTCGCTTTCCAACTAAAACTTCCATATTTCCTGACATGCCATATTCTAATGTTATATTGCTGTTCAAGTCTTCATCAAATTCAACCTTAACAACATATACATTTCCAAGACCTTCCACATATTTGCTGCTCTTACTTATCTCTGTTATTTCTCCATACACAGCTCCATAATCAGAAAACGAATATGCTGAAAGTTTAATCTGAACTTTATCTTTTACTGATACCGAACCTACATCCTTGTCTGAAATATAACCTTCAAAAACAAATCTACTATCATCAGGAATTATAGTCATCAAAGTGCTGTTTGCCATAATACTTTCACCGCTACCGGTTATCAGCATTTCAGATATATAACCATTTACCGGTGATACTATTGTCATTCCCTCAAGCTGTTTATTATATATAGAAATATTATTTTCACATTGAACAATTATATCGTCCAATTCAGCGATTCTTTCATTAACTGATACTTTCTTTTGAAGTGCATACAAACCCTCTTCATCGCCAATTCCCTCGATTTGCTTTTTATACAACTCGTTTTCCAAAATGAGAGAATCAACAAATTGTGTATATTTCGTATCATATTTAGATGCATCTATGACTGTATTCATATCTTCATAGAATGTTGCAAGAATCTCCCTTTCGATTTTCGCCTTTTCAAGTTCATAACTAATCAAGTCTTTATTAAGAAGAATTTCGCTTGTATCAAGCGTCAAAAGTACATCTCCTGCTTTGACACTATCTCCTGTCTTAACATTTAAAGATAAAATCTTTCCACTATAAGTAGCATTTACATTCAGTGTACTTTTTGAACCGCTTACCTGTCCCTGACCCGTTACCACCACATCAATTTCAGATAATGATGCATAGGTTATTGCAAAAACTAATAGTAATGCTATAGAAATGATTATAACTTTACTTGCCATATGTGCCGGTCTTTCAATAATTTCCAACAATGATGGCATAAAATCATACTTTAAATTGTCGTCCTTCTGCTTTCTTCTTTTAATAATATATTCCGTCAATTTACCTATATTTTTATTACTCATCAATATCCCCCCTTAACTGCTTACAATAGAGGTTATGATATATTCCTTCGTTTTTCATAAGATTCTCATGAGTATCATATTCCACAAGGTTTCCACTATCAATAACCATTATTTTATCCGCATCTCTAAGAGTTGATAATCTGTGAGCTATTATAAGCACAGTTCTGCCCTTACATATATCCTTAAGATTATTCTGAATAATACTTTCCGACTC
>CAZESO010000017.1:0-18431 GCA_964515325.1 uncultured Roseburia sp.
CTTTTAGCCCCTGCATTTATGGCTAATTATCCGGATGAATATGAAAAATATCTTGGAATATTGAAAGCTGCGGGAGCAAATCGTATTATCAGTGTTTCATTTGGTGCTGATATTACAACATGGGCATATCTTAATTATATTACTTCCAACAATTTTACAGGTGGTATATCCCAGCCATGTCCCGCTGTTGTGGGATACATAGAAAAATATATGCCGGATTTACTTCCAAGGCTTATGCCGGTACACAGCCCAATGATGTGTAGTGCAATTTATTTGAAGAAATATAAGAATATTAATGATAAATTCGCATTTATCAGCCCTTGTATCGCCAAGAAAAACGAAATCGAAGACCCAAATTGTGGCGGATATATTTCATATAATGTGACGTTTGAACACCTTATTAATTATATTAAAAAGCACAATTTAAAAGGTGGTTCACTTGCCAAGGATGAAATAGAATATGGTCTTGGTTCAATTTATCCAATGCCTGGTGGCTTAAAGGAAAATGTTTACTGGTTCCTTGGTGATGAAGTATTCATTCGTCAGGCAGAAGGTGAAAAGCATATGTATGAATACTTGAAAGAATATCAGGAACGAATCAAGAATAGAAAAACTCTGCCATTTATGGTTGATGCATTAAATTGTGCACAAGGCTGTCTCTATGGAACCGGTGTTGAAGAAAGCAAAGCTCATGGCGATGACACTCTTATGAACTTATGGAAGATTCGTGAAAATAGTAAAGCCAAGAAGGGAACATGGGGTAAAGACCTTACTCCTAAGAAGCGTTTTGACGCATTGAATGCTCAGTTTAATAATCTTAATCTTAACGATTTTATTAGAAAATACACTAACCAATCAGCAGGATTGTCATTAAAGCAACCATCAGCTACTGAGCTTGATGCAATATTTAATGAAATGAACAAAACTACTACTCCTAAGCAACACATTGACTGTTCAGCTTGTGGTTATGATGATTGTAAATCTATGGCAACAGCTATATATAATGGAATTAACTGCAAACAAAACTGCGTTCACTATGAAAAAGATTTAGCAGCCATTGAAAAGCAAAAAGCCATTGAACTTACCGAAGAAATTCAGAAGCAAACAGAAGAGAAGCTTGAACGAGCAAAACGAATTGACGAGATTATGCAAGATATTACCGAGGATTTCTCAATGATGATGAATTCTCTTGAGGGCTTAAGTATGGGTAATGAAGGAAATGCTACAGAAAGTACAGAAATTGCCCATGATATGCATGGAATCAACAATTCAAGCGAAGAGATGATGCAGTTATTTGCAAAGATTTCTGAATTCCTTGTTATGATTGAAGGTAACAATGATGCTATCTTTGGTATTGCTTCAAAGACAAACCTTCTCTCATTAAACGCTTCAATTGAAGCTGCCAGAGCAGGCGAAGCAGGTCGTGGCTTTGCCGTAGTTGCAGACCAAATAAAGACATTATCAGAATCCAGCCGAAGTGCTGCACAGGATTCTAACCAAAACTCAGTTGAGATTAGAAGCTTTATGGAAACTCTCACTGAACAGGCAAATAATCTGGTTAGACTTGTAAGTCAGGTAAATGACCGTGTAAACAACTTCGCTGCTGCTACTGAAGAAATTTCAGCAAGCACAAAGGTTGTTGAGGATATGTCAAAGAGGGTACAGGAACGATTGGCAGAATTGGTGGAAATGTAAATTGAGGTTTACAAATATTTTATTTTGTGTATAATAATATTAAGAAGTCAATTTGATTTCTTGTATTGTCGCCAGGGACTGTATATCGGCGTAAAATAAAAGGTACAGAGACGAATATTTTCCGCTACCCAGTATGCGGCTAACAAAAGGCTGGGATACAAATATTTGCCCTGCTTCACACGAAGCAGGGTTTTCTAACTCACAAAGGAGAATCTATGAATACAGGAAAATTCTATTATCTCAACAATGATTATTATGACAAATTTCATAATTGTAATTTAATGGGCAACAAAAATGATGATAATTCAGGAAAACATGGCAGACCTTGTTTTTACTGTTTTGAATACAATAAATTATATTGGATGATACCCATATCATCTCAAATTAACAAATACAAACTTCTATATAAAGAAAAAATGAAGCGATACAACAATCATTTTGATGGCATTAGATTCGGATTTGTTAACGGACAGGAACGAGCCTTCCTAATTCAAAATATGTGTCCTGTTACCAGTGATTACATAGCCTCAGAATACAAAATTGAAAATAATACCATACCTGTAACTATTGATAAAATACTTAAGGAATTATAAAAAAATTATCCTCCAACAGCAACCAGTTTGCCCTAAACAACTGCATAATCTGCCAATATCCCGGACCTCTTAATCCAAATTCCTTTATTAAGTCGAATTTTGCCTGAAGACTTCTTACATCTTCAAACCATACTTCATGACTAACTCCACCAGCCTCATATTTGAAAAATGGAGACATTGCCACCTCATCAAACATTATCTCCTCTCCCTGATTAATAGCGATTCGCACTGCCTCTACATTACCTATTGTTCTGGCTCTTGTAACACCTCTTTCATAGGGCAACGGCCAATCATAACCATAGTTAGGTATTCCTATACTTATCTTAGTAGGTCGAATTTCTGTGACTGCATATTCAATCACTCTTCTTACCTGATTCAGTGGTGCAACTGCCATAGGTGGGCCGTAGGTATATCCCCATTCATAAGTCATAACAAGAACATGGTCTGCAATTTCACCTAATGCCCTATAATCCTTTCCCTCATACAAAAGCCCCCTCTGCTCTGCTGATGTCTTAGGTGCAAGTGCCACTGATACCTGATACCCGGCTTCATGCATTCTTTCAGTACAAACCCTTACAAACTCAGTAAATGCATCCCTATCCTCAGCCTTAATAAATTCAAAATCAATATTAAAACCTCCATAATTCTTTTCCACCATTACACTTAAAAGGTTATTTATTAGATTGTCCCTGCTGGTAATATTATTTACTATAGCACTTATAAGGTTGTTATCGAAATTTCCATCCACACCAAAAGGTGTCAAGGTTAATATAGGTAAAGTATTCTGCTCTATAGCTTTTGTTATCATCCACTCATCATCAAGCAATGGATAAACTATATCACCATTTGCAGTAAAACCATAAGAAAAAATGGACAACTCCGAAAGAAATGGCAATGTACTATCAAGCACAAAGCTACTGATAAAAGGATAGGCATAGCCATTGCTTCTTATCTCCATATTTCTTTCTCGTTGTCCATTATTTATCAGTAAAGCCTGACCAACAGCCAATTGATATGGGGCAATAAGCTGATTATCATATATGATCATATTTGCATCAACTTGAAATTGTGATGCAATCATATTAACTGTATCGCCAGGTTTTACTACATAGATTTCCATTTATTCACCATATTGTTAGTGTTTATATATTATATGCAGAATATTTTCTTAATATCCCATCGCCTTAAGACACATATCATTAACCTTAGCCAACTTCAACGAAAACTCATTGCTGACATGAGGCTTTTCACTATTCAATATACATCTTCCCATCTGCTCTACCTCTAATGTGTAATTATTGGGAATATCAATCTGAATCTCACGTCTTTCATCACCAATCACTACATAAATGCTTTTTCTTCCACATTCATTAAACTGCACCGGTGCTTCAATTGTTCCTTTTGTTCCATATACAAAGAATCTGTCGCCTCTTACTCCCGAACACATTCCTGCAAGCATACTCACTCTCACATCATTTGCAAATCTCATATATCCCATGAAACAATCGTCGATTTTCTCGTCTGTAAAATCACCAATCGCCTTAACCTCTACCGGCATATCATCAAGCAACCACAGCGCCTGACTTACATTATAACAGCCAAGGTCATATAATGAGCCTCCCAACGTTTCCCTTCTAATTCTGATGTTATCTGTATAACCTCTGGTAAGAAATGTATTTTCAATAAATTTAATCTCTCCGATTTCACCAGAATCCATTATCTCTTTGACCTTCTTAATCAATGGACTATGAAGATATGCAAACGCCTCCATAAAGACTACCTTTTCTTTCTGACACACCTTAATCATTTCAGCAACATCAGTCTCTGTACCACTAAGCGGTTTTTCACACAGAATGTGTTTTCCTGCTTTTGCTGCTTTAATTGTCCATTCCTTATGCATATTATTTGGAAGTGCAATATAGATTGCCTCTACCTCTGAATCTTCTATCAATTCATCATAACTTCCATATGACTTTTCAAATCCAAATTCATTTTTAAAGCTTTCAGCCTTTTCTGCGTTTCTACCTGCCACTGCATACAATTGACAGTTATCCGCCATCTTCATGGCTGGTATTGTAACCTTTTTGGCTATATTTGCCGTCCCTAAAACGCCCCATTTTATTTTTCGATTCTTCATAGTTTCCTCCTAACTAAATACAACATCTATCCCAAAATATTATCCCATAATCTTACAATTCCAAACTATTCTCATCCAACAAAAACTTACAAAATCCCATTGTTACAATTCCACATTCATCCCTAAACGGATTAACATTTTCCTTTACAACCACAATCTTTTTAAATGAATCTTTAATATATCCTAATGTCTTTTTCTTATTATTTTGAAGCTCTTTTGATAACTCCTCATCATTTTCATAGGCTGATTGTATGTAATACTTTTTGTCACCTTTTGTTGCAATAAAACTAACCTCTAATTGCTTCTTTTTATTCTTTCCATCCACATCCTTATAATTAAACTCCACAGCACCTATATCTACTGTATATCCTCTTAATTTAAGCTCATTAAATATAATGTTTTCAGCAATTTCACTCTCATCCTCTGCTTCAAAACCTAATATGGCATTTCTCAAGCCAACATCTTCAAAATAATATTTAACAGGTGTTGTAATGTGTTTTCTTTTCTTAATATCATATCTAAACACCTTATTTACCAACATTTCAGTACTTAAATAATCAATATACTTTTTGACCGTTTTATCTGTTATTATTTTACTTGTTTTTTCTTTAAATATTTCAACCAATTGTAATGGATTGGTTAGTTTTCCTAATTCTCCTGCAATTACTAAAATAAGTTCTTCAAATTCCGAAATATTTCGTATCTTATACTTATCTTTTAAATGTGGCAAATACACATTTTCCAACTCTGAATATACATATTTTTTCTTGTCCTCCATTGACTCCATCCATAATACCATTGGCAGACCACCATATTTCAAATAGTCATTAAGAGCTGCCTTGTCATCTCCTTCATATGCTGAAACCACTTCCCTAAAACACATTGGTCTTATTCTAATTTCCTGACAGGCATAACCAAATTCTTCAAAAACTTCTTCATATATAAATCTCATATCACTTCCTGAAATATAAATATCCAGATTATCATAATTCATTAAAGCATCAATGACATCTTTATAATTTTCCAATAACCATATCTCGTCAAGGATAACATAGTATGTTTCTTTATCTTCAACCTTACTTTTAATATAAGCAAGTATTTCCTTAGTTTTTCTCAATTTCTTATAGCTTCTGTCCTCTAATGGAATTTCAATAATATGAGATTCACCAATGCCCTTGCTTATCAGATAATCATAAAAGGATTCGTACAAAAGATAAGATCTTCCGCATCTTGCAATACCGGTAAGCACTTTAATCATTCCATTTTTCTGACTCTCAATCAGCTTATCTAAATATATACTTCTTCTTACTTCCATAATACCTCCATTACGATTTATTTCGTCACATGCTTTTTTTCGTACTATAATTATACATTTTTTTACATGATCCATCAATTGATTTTTAACTATTATTACAGAAGTATTGTTAATAATAATGTAATTTTTATAAATTCCTGAAAAATATATCAACGCGAAAAAAGTGAACACTTTCCGTAATATATACGACAAATGTCCACTATCATCTCATCTAATTTATTTCATTTTTCTTAACTGTTTCTTCTATTCTTGAACGAACCATTTGAGCAAGCTCAACTGTATTTAAATCTTTATATTCTTCATATCTGATAGGTTCCAGATAATGGATTTGTACAGTTACCGGCTTACTTCCCTTCTGGTCCAAAACCTTGTAACAGTCTATTACTGCTACCGGAACAATAGTTCCTTTAGACTTAGTAGCACATTTGAAGCTGCCACTATGGAAATCTAACATTTCATTCTTATTCTTACTTCTTGTACCTTCAGGGAATATTAAGAAGTTTCTTCCATTTTTAACTTCTTTTGTTACATTCACAATAACCTCCAAGGATTGTCTTATATCTTCACGATCCATTGGATATGATTTAGTACATTTAATAACCTGCTTTAAAATAGGAACTTTACACAATTCCTTCTTCAGTATTGCTGCCAAAGGTTTCTCACAGCTCTCAACTATGGCAATAACATCAAACAAGCCTTGATGATTAGAGATAATAACAAATCCATCATCTTCCGGAATATTTTCTTTGCCATATACCTGCAAATCCACATTACCAGATGTAATAACTCTACCAAATATATATCTTATATGTGCGTATTTTTCTTCATATGAATAATCATCTGTGTGCTTTGCATAATGACATAATTTCCAATATGCACTTGGAAATTTAGCCAAATTCTTTAATATTACTAATGCCAATCTATTCATCTTATTTCCTCCTAATACTTACAAATCCAATTTTTCTAGTAAATTAAGATTATACTTCTCAGCCAATTTAACACAATCATCAATAGCCTTTTCATTCCCAAAATGCTTTGGATTATGGATATCCATTCCTATAATTACATCATTCCCATACTCTGATGCAATCTTAAAAAATTCATCTGATGGATATTGTATCCCTCTCACATGTCCAAGCATATTAATTTCAAGAGGAACATTACATTCCTTCGCCACCTTACATATGTTATGAAAAACTTTTGCCTTAGCTACAAGCTTATCGTCACCTTCATACGCAGGCAGGTCAGGATGAGCAACATAAGCAAACTTACCTGTTTTAATTCCTGCTATTACATTTTCTCCATACTCTTCAAGGACTTTTATATCTGTGAATGGTGAGCCTACATATCTGCCATGCTCTTCATCAGGTACAAAATGATGTCCCAATATCATGTAATCCAATGGATAATCTTTCATAAAAGCCAAAAGCTTGTCAAAATGTTCCGGAAAGTATTCTGCTTCTACTCCTGCAAGAATTTGAATATCGTTCTTATACTCTTCCCGCAAATCCATTATTGACTTAAAATATCCATCTGCCGCACTTAAAGGCATTCTCATACCTGATACAAAATCACTTCCAGTCGGATAAGGAGTATGGTCTGCAAAACCAAGAATTTTTATACCTGCTTCTATGGCAGCTTCTACATATTCTCTATCTTCTCCACAAGCATGCATACATCGTTTTGTATGAGTGTGGTAATTTGCTATTAATTTAAAACTACTCATTTTATTTCTCATTTCTTTCTTTATTTTGGCTTAATCTAAATTATTATTTAAGCTAATTACTAATACATCATCTACTGATGGATTCTTTACAAAATAATTAGTTGTCTCAACTCTGCGATATACATTATCATCTCCCAGCTGTCGCGACACTAATGATATGTATTTTTCGCCTCTTTCGTACGCTGCCATCTGGTTTTCAAGACAAAATGTTTTTCTAAACATTTCCTGATCATCCGGATGCATTGTTGTTGACGCATGCACAATGCACTCATCAAAGGCTCCTGCCGAAATACAGCTTGTGGATGTGTAATTTTCATACATCATCATATAATAACTGTTCTTAGTAAGATTAATATATAAAATCAACGGATACCTTGTATATATGGCATCTAACAATAACTGTGTTGCACTAGCTTCACTCTGTATACTCAAAATGTCTTCTGATTCATTTATCTGCGTATCAGTAACACATCTATCCCAGAAATCCTTTTGACACATAGGCTTTGCAAATAAATATCCCTGAATCAATTTACATCCACAGGTTCTAAGGAAGCCTAACTGTTCATGTGTTTCTACACCTTCTGCAACCGTTATCAATTTAAGTCTGTGTGCAAAATTAAGAATACTTTCTAAAACTATTCTCTCTTTCTCATCTTCGCAATTATGACTTAAAAGAGCCTTATCAATCTTCAATACATCAACTGAAACATCTTTAACAGTACTAAGAGATGATAATCCACAGCCAAAATCATCTATAGCCACTGTAAAGCCTTCTTTTCTAATAGCATCAACGAAATCTTCTAATTCTTTTGTTGTACTATCAACCATAGCTGATTCTGTCACTTCTATCTCTATCATCCTATGTTCAACAGAATATCGGTCTACAACTTCACATAATTTCTTTGCAAATTGTTTATCTGAAATGTGCTTTCTTGAGAAATTGACTGAAATTTTAACTAATGGTATACCCTGCTTCTTCTGCTCATTTAAAGAAATGCACACTTCCTTAAGCATATACCAGTCAAGCTCCCATATAGCATCTGACTGTTCCAACACAGGTATATAATCTCCCGGCATTACAAATGTTCCATCATCCTTTATCCAACGAGATAAGGCTTCAGCACTAACCATTTTACCTGTAACAGCGTCGTACTGTGGCTGAAAAAAAGCTTTAATCTCTCTTTTTTCATAAGCTTCTTTTACTTCACTTAAAATATCTCTTGTAATACTTTCACTCATCACTAGCATCTCCTTTTCATATTCACGATTACTTTTCAATACTCTTTATTTTACCATATTAATCCATATTTTGCAAAACAAAAGAGGAAATAACTTTCTTAATATTAACAAAGAAGATGTTTACTTCACCGTTAACATCTTCTTTGTTTATTATGAATATTATTTTTCTGTTAAACAACCATCGGCAATATTTTCTTCGCCATCACAGTTTGTACTCTTACCAACTGCATTAACATCTATCTTACCACCTGCAACAGTTATTGAAACAGTTGCTGTTATACCATCATCACCAGCTTCAAGTTCAAGATTTCCACCTTCCATATAGAAAGTTCCTTCTTCATCATTAGATTTGCTTGAGGCTTTTATAGCATCTTCAGCTATAACTTTTATTGTACCATCCTTTATACAAATATCTTGTTTTGCCTTTATACCATTATTAACAGCATTCACTTCAATATTTCCTGAAACAATCTTTATATCATTATTGCAATCAATACCATTAGATACATTACCATTTACTATAAGACTGCCTGTTCCATTAATAGTTAAATCATCCTTACTGTACAGGCATCCATCAGCGTCTGTTGTTTCAGCATTTCCGCCATCTGTAAGAACATTCTCACTTCCCTCAGCAAGTGTTATTGCAACTTTATCTGCATTTTCGACAAAAATTGCAGCCGAACTTTCATTAGTGATATCAACACCATTTAATACAAGATGTACCTTATCTTCATCACCTACATTTATATACACCTGTCCATTTTTCAATGTACCACTTAAAATGTAAGTTCCTTTCTTATCAATCACAACATCTTCATCTGATAATTCAATGCTTACTGCTGTATCATCCCAAGTATCATCCTTATCATAATTTGTAAACACATCATCTAACTTTTCTACTGTTTTTCCACTTTCAGTATTGTTATCTGACTTGCTGGTAGCTTCAGTTGCCTTTTCATCAGTGTTGTTGTTTTTATCAGATTTGTTACTACATCCTGAAAGTACCAATGCACTTACCATAGCTGTTGCAAGTATAACACTTGATATTCTTTTTCTCATTAATTTCTTCTCCTTTATGATATATCTTACTCAACATAAAGCATTATATCATATTCCTTACCGGATGTGTCAATGATGGTAATCTGATTTTCTTGTGAAAAGTAATTTTCAAACTTCGTTTCCATTGAAATAATATCGTCTTCTTCTTTCATTTCAACATTATAGCTTGCACCTGCAAAAACAGCTGGGCAAAGACGATAAACCACACCTGATTCCATCACATATTCCACATAGAATTCTTGTGCATTTACATCTTCATTTGTATATTTCCCAACATATTCTGACATATTCAAAGACATTTTTCCTTCAGCATTTTTATCAAGTTCTGTATACTTTTCTCCAAGAACTAAATTAACCGTTTCAATCTTCTCATCAGTGTATAAATAATATCCCAAATCACCTGCCAATGTAAGCTTATCATTTCCATAAGACTGATAACCAAACAATTCACAATATGCATTCTCAGTAGCCCAATCCATTGCACTTATGCTACATATTTCACCGCTTAATGTTACATAATCGCCTTCATACTGATACAATGTTGTTTCATGATTATTGCTGTCAATTGGATAATTTAATGTTCCAACAAACGAATTATTCTGCTTAACAAGTTCAATGGAATTAGCGCCATTACTTAATATTATCTTTGTATTTTCTGTAATATTTATTGGATTCACAACAAAATCAACATTCATCACCCCTGCATTCCAATCCATCTTAACAATTTCATAATTGAAATCAATATCAATTTCCATTTCGCTTTCCAATTCTTCTTTCAAATCATAAAATTCCATTTGCAATTGCTCATATTCTGAATAATTCATTTGCATCCTCGAATCCATATTTCTAATCTCATTTTCAAGGTCTGTTATACTACATCCCTGCATAAGACATATTAACACTAATATTACTAATGTAACTTTTATTCCCGAATTATTATCTTTCATTAATTTTCCCTCCATGTATCCATGCTTATGTCAGAATCCGTGTATGTTACTTCAACATCTACTTCATCATTACCATAAAATGTAGTTATCTTCATATCATCATACACTTCAAATTCATACATAAAGAAATGATATCCATACTTATCCTCGTATTCCGATTCCTCTATATAGAAAACAGCTTCTGTGTCCTCATCATAAAAAGTAATTTCTGAATCAATTGTCATCAAATTATCGTTATTCTTAACATAAATCAAACAAGTATCACTCTTCTTTGACAAAAGAACATGAATATTCTTCTTTGAATCATTAGATTTTGAAATCCACTTTGTAATTGCTTCGTTTTCCTTCATATCTTCTTCTGAAATATTGTATAATCCTTCAGAACCGCCATATGAAACACTTGATGAATAAAATACTCTAACTCCTGTTATGGCTGCCACACCCAACAATAACACTATTACCAATATAACTACTAATGCAATAATCGGTCCCATTCCGCTTTCCTTTTTATATGTTCGTATTGGCTGTGTATAATCATCTAACAGCTCTCCTCCACATTTCGGGCACGACTTCCAACCTTTTTGTACCGGAAATTGACATTGTGGACACTCTGTTAATACAGGACTTTTACATTCCGGACACTCATTGGCCGATTCCGTTAAACCAGCACCACATTTCGAACATCTTAAATCTGTCAAAGGTGTTCTACATATTATATAAATTATTACTCCCACTAAAAACGGTCCAAAGAACGCTACCAACGCCCATACAACTGCGTTCATTCCTCTTTTCTTTGCATCTCTATAAACAAAAATTGCTGCTGCTACCATAATAATCAACATTATAATCAGCACCATACTTACATTAACTACTCTTGCCATATATAATCTCCCTTCTTAATAAACCTGCCTATCAATATTGTTCCCATTACGATATATGCACCAAATACCATATATACTGTTTTAAATAACTCTTCATCTATTGACGCAATTAACTGCAATGTAACAATTGCCACCAATGCCATAAGTACTGCTGCTATACCTGATAATATTAGAATTTTTTTCTTTCTCTTTTCAGCTTGCCGTTTCATTAACATTTCTACATCCAGATATGGTGTATAATGGTTTTCAAAATCATAAATTCCATTCATCCTTCAGCACCTCCTTTAAAAGTTTTCTTGCTTTCATAAGTCTGGTTTTGACAGTTCCTTCCGGAACTCCCATTATTTCAGCAGTTCTCTTAATATCCTTCTCTTCAAAGTAAAACAAAATAACTGCTTCCCTAAACTTCTCCGGTAAACGGTCTACCGCTTCCCTCACTTCACTAAAATCTTCCTTTTCTTCTACCGGAATATCTCCTATCATTCTGTCCTTTTCTTCTGATGATGTAAACAAATCAAAGAATGGTGCTATTTTCAGCCGTCGAAGATAATCCCTATATCGGTTAACACATATTGAGGTCAACCACCCTTCATATGTTCCGGAAGACTTATATTGATCTTGTCGCTCATATGCCCTAAGCCATGTCTCTTGATACAAATCCCATGCATTATGCCGATTCTTGCACAATGTCATACACAGACCAAATAGTCTCGGGCCATAGACTTTAATTTTTTCTTCCATGTTCCCTCTCTTACTTTTCTTTTATTTTTGTTCCTTACATACTCATATACGAATAAGAAGGGGGTTCGGTTCATTTTATTTAAAAAAAATTTAGGGGCCATCACATTAAGCGATTTGCCCCTTTTTCTTTTGTTTGATTTTATTTCTTATTTTTCTTCTTATTACTTTTACTATAAACTATTACACATGCCAATATTGTAATTGCCAACATAATCATATAAATAAGTGTTGCAATCATACTCGCCATGGCCTGTCCAAAATATTGCGCCATAACAAATGCAAACACGCTACTTACAGCTTCAAATATAAGTAATAAAACCCATCTCTCAGTTTCTTTTCTCTTTATGGCTTTTACCAACAATACAATTTGATATGACAACAAAATTATGTACACTATTATTATCATTTTTTCTTCTACCATTTGTTCTTAGAATCTCCTTAGTTTAATTCTATTAATTTTCAAAACACTCATATATTATAATCCAAAATATACTAAGGCACAAGAAAATTTAAAAATGAATTTTTCACTTTTTAAATTGAGTCAAATATATTACATAATCACTTATTATTTTCTATAACTTCATCCATCCAATTGACAATGTCATAGACTCTTTCATCTTCATTTTGATACTTCATGCGACCTCGATAAAATAATTCTGTACTATTAACACTTTCATCATCATCACAGAAATTTGCTATCCATTTTTCTTCTTTAACAATTGCATCAATACCTTTCAAAGATGACGTTATTTCATAATTCCCATCATTAACAATGTCCATTAACAAACTATATTTATTTTCCACTTCCGATGCTTCAAGCTTTCCCACTAATATCATCTCATTTTGAATTACATTTTCATCATATAATTCAAGAGCTTTCTCACAACTTGTACGATAAATTTCTTCATTATTTGAAAAATATATATTACCATATCTATCAATTAAATACTTTTCATATTTTTCATAATTATATTGACTTGAATAGCAAAAAACTATGTTTGGTATATTACACATTTTATTAATATTAGTTTCACTTTCCTGTTGAATATCTTTGTTTAAAGTTTCATTCTTTTTATCTTCATTTTCTCCATTCTTAGTACATCCAACAAGACAAATGCAACACATAATAATAAATATGTTCTTTGCTACTTTACTCATGATTACTCTCCTATTCTATCTCACTTGGTACTGACTCATTATAAAAGTAGCTTTGCGTACCCAAAGTTTCCTATTGGTTTGCCCTCAGTAATATATTAACATTCATTACAAAAATTTGTCAATATTTGTGCTTCCCACATTTTCGCATCGCAAAGTATCCGTAATCAAGATATTTCCGTGTGCTACGCATAATAAATTATGTATATACCTGAAATCCCAAAAATTTAATTGACAATTTCTCTAGTAAATGATATGATTTTCTCACTTTGGTAAGATTTTTTCGGAGTCTTCCAGGGCAATTATTTAGGACCACTCGTAAGAGTTGAGGCCATACGGACAGCCGGGTCCACTGCCGAGCGCAACAAACGTTGCATTATTGATTGAGTTAAAAGCTCAAATTTTATAAGTTGGTTACTTAACAACCAAATTGTGTTTAATACGCAGACTTGTGAAACGGTCAATAAGAGTAGTAAAAGTGATTGCTATATAGACTCTGATTTTGTCGAATCCATATACCGAATATATTTGTATACCGGATGATTTTGCCGGTAATACTCTTTTATTTTCAAAGGGTATTATTATTTTAATTTTAGTTAGGTAAATTGGTGATGCAGGCTGCGTTTATGCGTATGCCTGTTTTTTTTATTTTATCAGGCAAATATCACATCAGCGAAAAGCATTGCTTTGAGCCTAAAACTTATCACTAATATGTAAGGAGAACCTATAATGAAGCAAACTAATCAAACTTCACCTCTCAATCAGAATCGTGCACCAATTCACGAAGCCCTAGAACAATTTCGCCAGAACCGTGTTGTTCCATTTGATGTTCCCGGTCACAAACGCGGACGCGGAAACCCGGAATTAACAGAATTCTTAGGGCAGCAATGTGTTTCTGTTGATGTCAATAGTATGAAACCACTAGATAATCTCTGCCACCCTATTTCAGTTATTCGAGAAGCAGAACAGCTTGCTGCAGAAGCTTTTGGTGCAGCTCACGCATTTCTTATGGTAGGAGGCACCACCAGCTCCGTACAAAGTATGGTACTTACTGCATGTAAACGTGGTGATGAGATTATTTTGCCTAGAAATGTACATAGAAGTGTTATTAATGCTCTTGTTCTCTGTGGTGCCATTCCTGTTTATGTAAATCCGGAGGTTGACCATAGACTAGGTATATCTCTTGGTATGAAAAGAGAGCAGGTTGAACAGGCTATTAAAGAACACCCAAATGCTGTTGCTGTGTTGGTTAACAATCCAACCTACTATGGTATTTGTTCTGATTTAAAAGAAATCGTCAAGCTTGCCCACGACCACAATATGCTCTGCCTTGCAGATGAAGCTCATGGTACTCACTTCTATTTTGGAAAGGATTTACCTGTTTCTGCTATGGCAGCAGGTGCAGACATGGCTTCAGTATCAATGCATAAAAGTGGCGGAAGCCTTACACAGTCAAGCTTCCTTCTTACAGGTCCAAATATAAACGAAGGCTATGTAAGACAGATTATCAATCTTACACAGACCACTTCCGGAAGCTACCTGTTAATGAGCAGCTTAGATATTTCCCGTCGTAATCTTGCATTACGCGGAGAGCAGATTTTCGACCAAGTACGAAAAATTGCGGAATACGCAAGAAATGAAATTAATTCTATAGGCGGCTATTATGCTTTTGGTCCGGAACTTATAAATGGTGATTCAATATACGATTTCGACCCAATTAAATTAAGTATACATACTCTTGATATTGGTCTTGCCGGAATCGAAGTTTACGATTTACTTCGCGATGACTATGATATTCAGATAGAATTTGGCGATATAGGAAACATTCTGGCTTACCTTTCAATTGGTGACAGAATTCAGGAAGTTGAACGACTTGTTAGTGCTTTAGCTGAAATTCGACGCTGCCATCAGGGTGATAAAAACGGTATGCTATCTCAGGAATATATACCACCACAGGTTATCATAAGCCCACAGGAAGCCTTCTATGCCGACAAGATTAGTCTTCCAATTATGGAAACTGAAGGTATGGTGTGTAGCGAATTTGTTATGTGCTACCCTCCGGGAATTCCTATTTTGGCACCTGGGGAAAAGATTACGGCAGATATTTTAAACTATATTAAATACGCCAAAGAAAAAGGCTGTAGTATGACCGGTCCTGAAGACCCTGAAATTGAATATATAAATGTATTAAAATAAGGAGGCATAATTATGGATTTATGGTTTAGCGAAAAGCATACACCTGATGTAAAGCTTAGCATTCGAATTGAAAAACAATTATTTTCCAAAGAAAGTGATTACCAGCGAATTGATGTATTTGAAAGTCGTGAATTTGGAAGAATCCTCTCACTTGACGGAAATATAATGTTAACTGAACGTGATGAATTTATATACAACGAAATGATTGTTCATGTACCTATGGCTGTTCACCCGGGAATAAAAAATGTCCTTGTTATTGGTGCAGGAGATGGTGGTGTCGTAAAGGAGCTTACCCGTTATGACAGAATCAAACATATTGACCTTGTTGAAATGGACCCTATGGTAGTTGAAGCCTGCAAACAGTATCTTCCGGGTAATGCGTGCCAGTTGGATGATAAACGAGTTCAGCTACACTTTGAAAATGCGTTAAAATTCATACGATATAGCGAAGATACCTACGATTTAATTATTGTAGACTCCAATGATCCTTACGGACCTTCTGAGGGACTGTTTACAAAGGAATTTTATGGTAACTGCTACAAGGCTTTGAAGAAGGACGGTATCATGGTTAATCAGCAGGGTAGTCCATTCTACAAACAGGATGCTGAAGCTATGCAAAGAAGCCATAAAAGAATTGCAAATACATTTCCTATCAGTCGTGTATATCAGGCTCATATTCCTACTTATGCTGCCGGATACTGGTTGTTTGGATTTGCCAGCAAGAAGTACCATCCAATTGATGATTTAGACAGTGATGCATGGCAAAAGCTTAATCTTCGCACCAAATACTATACAACAAGATTACATAAAGGTGCATTCTATCTTCCTGCTTTTCTTGAAGAAATGCTTGAAGAAGTCGAAGAAAAATAAGGAGAAATATTATGCAGAAAAATATAGAAAATTTTATTGGCTGTGATGCCGAATTTGAGGAAGCTGAACTTGTTATATTCGGTGCACCTTTTGACAGCACAACAAGCTATCGTCCCGGAACCAGATACGGCTCTTCTGCCATCCGTCATGAAAGCTTTGGATTAGAAACATATAGTCCTTATCAGGATGAAGATTTAACAGATTATAAGATATTTGACAGCGGTGACTTGGAACTTTGCTTTGGTTCAGCCGAAGCTACATTAATGGATATTGAGGAACGTACAAATGAAATTATAGAAAATGACAAATTTCCACTTTTGATTGGTGGAGAACATTTAGTAACTCTTGGTGCATTCCGTGCAGTTTTGAAAAAATATCCTGATTTGCATATCATTCATTTTGATGCACATACAGACCTTCGTGACGATTATCTTGGAGCAAAATTAAGTCATGCCTGTGTCATCAGAAGATGTCACGACTTAATCGGCGATGGCAAAATACATCAATTCTGTATACGAAGCGGAGAGCGAGATGAATTTAAATTCGCAAATGAGCATACTGACTTGCATAAATTTAACTTTGATGGACTTGAAGAATCAGTAAAAGCAATCGGTGATGCACCGGTATATTTCACCATCGACCTTGATTGCCTTGACCCTTCTGCTTTTCCGGGAACAGGTACTCCTGAGGCAGGCGGCGTAAGCTTTACTGAATTGCTTAATGCCATTGAAACTGTGTCAAAATGTAATCTTGTTGCAGCGGATGTAAATGAACTTAGCCCAATGCTTGATGCAAGTGGTGCCAGTACTGCTCTTGCCTGCAAGGTTGTAAGAGAGCTTATGCTTTCAATATTGAAAAACAAAGATAAATAATAAACATTAACATGATGGAGGAAAATGAAATGAACAAAGTTTTAATTATTGGTTGTGGCGGTGTTGCTTCCGTTGCCATTCAAAAATGTTGTCAGGTAAGTGAGGTTTTCAATGAAATCTGTATCGCAAGCCGTACTAAATCAAAATGTGATGCTCTTGCAGAAAAGCTTAAAGATAAAACTGAAACTAAAATAACAACTGCACAAGTAGATGCAGACAATGTTGATGAAGTAATAGCATTAATCAATTCATATAAACCTAATCTTGTTATGAACATTGCATTGCCATATCAGGATTTAACCATTATGGACGCCTGCCTTGCCTGTGGCGTAAACTATATGGATACAGCAAACTATGAACCAGAAAATTTAGACGACCCAGAATGGCGTGAAATATATGAGAAGCGTTGTAAAGAGGAAGGCTTCTCAGCATACTTCGACTACTCTTGGCAGTGGGCTTACCGTAAGAAATTCGAAGAAGCAGGTCTTACAGCACTTTTAGGCTCAGGCTTTGACCCGGGTGTAACACAGGCTTACTGTGCATATGCGTTAAAGCATGAATTCGACCAGATTGATACTATTGATATATTAGATTGTAATGGCGGTGACCATGGTTACCCTTTCGCCACAAACTTTAATCCTGAAATCAATCTTCGTGAGGTTTCTGCTCCGGGAAGCTACTGGGAAAACGGTCATTGGGTAGAAATCCCTGCTATGAGTATCAAGAGAGAATATGATTTTGCTGAGGTTGGTATGAAGGATATGTATCTTCTTCACCACGAAGAAATTGAATCCCTTGCCCAGACTATACCGGGTGTTAAGAGAATCCGTTTCTTTATGACATTTGGACAGAGCTACCTTACTCATATGAAATGCCTTGAAAATGTTGGTATGCTTTCTACAACACCTATTAACTATGAAGGTCGCGAACTCGTTCCACTTCAGTTCTTACAGGCACTTTTACCTGACCCTGCAACTCTCGGACCTCGCACAAAGGGCAAGACAA
>CAZESO010000018.1:0-18349 GCA_964515325.1 uncultured Roseburia sp.
GTCACCCTGCTAAGGTGATGTGCGGGCAATCGCACCGAAGGTTCGAATCCTTCCGCAAACGTTAGGAATGAGTTAAATAATAGTATATAGGACTGCATTTTTGAGATAATCAATATAACAAGAGAGGTGACTAGACAGGAGATAAGGTAAAAGTTCACACAGAAAGGATATACTTTTACCATACCTTATTTCCATTTTCCTAAATTTGTAGTATAATACTAAAAGATTTTAAACTTGATATAGGGAGCTAAATATGAATTGGACTAAAGATTATGACTTAAATACAATGGATGAAGCACTTTCTTTCGAAGAATATGATTATATTACAGGTAACGAGTATCTAAGAAAAGAAAGCGATTTGATAGACTGGATAGAGGGAAAATATCAGATTGAAGAAATTGATTATGATGAAAAAGAGATATATAAAAAAGTAGCAGATTATGAAGAGGTATATAGGATAATTAAGGCGAAATATCCTGAAATGGGAGGGATAGTTGATGCTATAGCAAATATAAAACCACCAAAGCAAGGAGAGTTTAAGAGACTTATAGAATTATCACAAAATGGGGATGAAAAAGCATACCATCGCATAGTTGAAATGTATGCAAGGACCATATTGAGGATGAGTTATAATGAAAGCGAACAATATGATGAAGATATAAATGATGTTTTTAGTAGGAATTTAGAGAGCTTGTTGATAAGTATACAACAGTTTGATTCTGAAAAACATTATTCAGTTATTCAATATGTAATGGCTAGAAAAAAATTTTATCATCTTGGAAAACAGGAAAAGAAGAATAATATTATTGCCGTACCAGCTAGAATTAATGAAATGTTATGTGTATTGGATAGGCTTCCCTTTGATGTACAGAATGATATCATTGAATTAGGTAGATTGGGGTATATTAAAGAAAAAAATGTTATGGCATATCAATCTCAAGAAGAATTGGAAAAAGCATTTGGAAAGAATGCAACTGAAAATAATATACTATATATGTTGGCATTTAATTCTGTTAAGTATCTTAGTTATGAAAGCTGTATGGAACAACCATGTAGAGAACGTTTGTTAATAGAAGAACAAAGCATTATTGAAGATTATGCAGCAGGAAGTTATGATTTTTTGGATTTGCAGAATAAATTAAATGGGATATTAGATAATTTAAGTGAAATTGAAAAAGATATATTAACATCAAGATATGGTTTTTATGGAAAAAAGACGAAGACTTATGCTGAGTTGGGAAAGATTTATAAGTTGTCAGCAGAGCGTATTCGTCAGAAAGAGATTAAAGCATTAATAAAATGTAGAACTAAAGAGAATGTTAATTTGTTGCGAGAATTCAAATATGGGGAAATATTTGCGGTAAAATAGAGAATACTATTGTACATATATGTTACATTGAGAGTTATACCCGTTATACCCTTAGCTGTGCGAAATGAAGAGGGTATAATGGGTATAACTAAATTGAGGCGGTGTTGCTTATGGGACAAGAAGATTAAGGTATTAAAATACCATTAATATTGGAAAATTCACCAATGGAAATGATTACAGAGGGGGAAGATAATTAATAAAAAAATTTCATAAAAAATTTTCTTTTTTGTAGTTTTTCAATTTTAATCCGTAGTATATAAGTGAAAGGTGGTGTACTAAATGTCGGATGAAGAAATAATCCAGCTGTTTTTCGCGCGTTCAGAGCATGCGATACAGGAACTTGAGGCGAAATACGGTAAGATATGCATGCAGACTTCATATAACATTTTAGGTGATCATGCAGATGCAGAAGAATGCGTAAATGACAGCTATCTAGGTGCATGGAACGCAATACCACCGGCAAGACCTAACCCGTTACTTACATATCTCTTGAAGATTGTAAGAAATATTTCATTAAACCGTTATCATAAGAATGCGGCTTCAAAGAGAAATAGCACATATGATATTGCAGTTGACGAATTGGAAAATGTTTTGGTGTCTAAGGACGATATCGAGAGTGCTATGGAGTCGGAAGAGATAACAAAGGTTATTGAAGAATTTTTGGATTCATTAAGTAAGGAAAACAGAGTGATTTTTATAAGACGTTACTGGTTTTTTGACACATATGAACAGATATCAAAGAGAACGGGATTGAAAGAGAAAAACGTATCAGTAAGATTGACTCGAATAAGAAAAGAATTGAGAGAATATCTGCTAGAAAGGGGAATTTTCCTATGAAAGAAAACAAAATGGTAGAAGCCATAAGTAATGTTAATGATAAGTATTTAGATGAAGCCATTAACTATAAGGCGAAAAAAGTTATTAATTTTAAAAATTGGAAGGTGCTTAGTGCATTGGTGGCATGCTTATGCCTTGTTATTGGTATAGGTGCGTACCAGTATGATTACAATTATCAGGTAGACTCAGTTGTAGATATTGACGTTAATCCTAGTATTGAGATTCAGGTAAGTAAATCAGAAAAAGTATTATCAGTAGTAGCATTAAATGAAGACGGTGAAATAGTGCTTGAAGGAATTGATTTTGAAGGCATGGATTTAGAAACTGTTATAAAAACAATTATGGAATCAATGGTTGCTAATGGATATTTAGATGACGCAGAGTATTCAGTAAATGTATGTGTTAAAAATGATGATACAGAGCGAGGAGATAAGCTTGGAGATAAGTTGACAAAAGATATTAAATGTCTCCTTGATAAAAAGGATATGATAGGTAAAGTTAATTCACAAGTAATCGAAATTGATCCTGAAATTGCAGCATTGGCAGAAAGCTATGGTGTATCAGTAGGAAAATATATGCTTGCAGCGGAAGTTTCAGAAATAACAGGATTGGCAATAGAAGAAACAGTACAGTTGTCTGTTAGAGAATTATGGGATTTGATGGATGCAGAAGCAGTAGAGTTAATCACAAAGGATGAAGCTCTTACTATTGCTTGTGAGCATGCAGGCGTTGATAAAGAAACAGTAAAAGTATTAAAGAACAGAATTAAAGAAATCGAAGGAACATTTACTTATAATATAGAATTTATATTAGATGAAAGTGTTATTTACAGATACAAGATTAATGCTGTAGATGGAACTATTTTAGAATATGAGCATAAGGAACTTGAAGATAAAGAAGTAGAAGAAGAGAAGCTGCTTTCTAAGAAGGAAGTTATTGATATTGTTTGCGAAGATGCAGGAATTAGTATTGAAGAAATTCGTTTAGAAGAGTTCAGATTAGATAATGAAGAAGTTGTAACATATTATGTTGAATTCTTTGTAGGAAAGACTGAATATCAATATACAGTTAATGCTGAAGATGGAACAATTATTGAGAAAATAGTTACAGAGCCTGAAGAAGATGATGAAGAAGACAAGATTAATTCAGAAGATATTCTTTCAGAAGAAGAAGCATTGAACATTGCGTTGACAGATGCAGGTGTTAGTCAGGATGATGTAACTAGATTAAAGATTTGTTTCAAGAACAGAAGAATGGAAGCAAAATATATGATTAGCTTCTGTGTTGAAGGAACAAGATATATGTATTTAGTTAATGCTGTAACAGGTGAGATAATTTATAGCACAAATAATATTAAGCCGGAGCAGGGTGGAGAAATTATTAAACCAGAAGAAATGCCTGATGAAGAGGGTGTGAAACCGGAAATGCCAGAACAGATGCCAGATGGTGAAGAAGGCATGAAACCAGAAATGCCAGAACAGATGCCAGGTAATGAAAACATAAGACCCGATGATAACATGTTTGATGAAGAAAACATAAGTCCTAATGGTGACAATAACATGAATCATAATGATGATATGTTTGAACACAATAACAATATGCATAATAACCAGAATAATCACAATAATCAAAACAATCAAAATAATATGCATAATAATGGTGATATGAACAATCAGAATAACATGAACAACAATCAGAATAATCAGAATAATATGAACAATTTGATGAGATAAAGATTTAAGTATGCAATTTTCGCGAAATGTGGTATGATAATGCAGTCTGTTAAGATTTAATACATATAGAAAAGGAGCAGAAATATGCCAGTATTTGATTTCAGCAACGCACCGGATAATAGTGGTGAGGTGGTATGTACTTATACTACATTTCATTCTAATGAAAGAGCGGCTACACCGGATAAACCGATTTTGGTTTTGGATAATAGTGAAAGAAATTGGAAGCATCATTCTAGTGGTAGATTTACTAATCAAAATAAAGAGACTGCTTTTGAATTTAAGGAGAAGGATGATTTCTTTAAAGCAAATATATTAAAGGTGGATTCTCGTTTTGTTCAGCTTTTAAAATGGCTTGGAAAGAATAATATTAATGTGCGTCTTTCGGGAGAAAATCGTGAAGATGGTTATAATGTATATAAAATTCGTGAAATTGCATTGGGAGGAAGTGGCAAGCTTTCAGCGGAAGACGGCTTTTTGCAGTTTATGATTGAAAGATTGTTTGCAAGTGATGCGCCTCTTAATGAGTTAGACGAAGAAGATGATTTGGATGATGTAAGAGATGATATGAAGCTTACTAGCTTACAGAGCATTTCTGACTTTTTGACATGTGCAGGTAAGACATTGCCTGATAATATCAGATTGTGGGCAAGAAGAAATCTTGCAGTTGCACATTCAAATGAAGTTACTCCGGAAGAGCGTCGTCATGCACAACGCGCGTTATCCATAATGATGAATATTCAATGGAAAAACAATTACTTTGAATCCATTGACCCTGTGGAAGCGAGAAAGATTCTTGATGAAGAATTGTATGGTATGGAGCGTGTTAAACAGCGTATTATGGAGACTATTATTCAGATTAACAGAACTCATACATTGCCGGCATATGGTATTTTGTTGATTGGTCCGGCGGGTACAGGTAAGTCGCAGATTGCCTATGCAGTTGCACGTATTTTGAAATTGCCATGGACTACATTGGATATGAGTTCCATTAACGACCCTGAACAGTTGACAGGAAGCTCACGTATTTATTCAAATGCGAAACCGGGTATTATCATGGAAGCGTTTTCTATGGCAGGAGAGTCAAATCTTGTTTTCATTATAAATGAGTTGGACAAAGCTGCATCAGGAAAAGGAAATGGTAATCCGGCAGATGTATTATTAACACTTCTTGATAATCTTGGATTTACAGACAATTATATGGAATGTATGATTCCAACAAGTGGTGTTTATCCTATTGCAACAGCTAATGATAAAGAAATGATTAGTGCGCCTTTGATGTCTCGTTTTGCAGTTATTGAGATTCCGGGTTATACACCGGAGGAGAAGAAGATTATATTCTCGAGATTTGCATTGCCAAAGGCATTAAAACGAATGGGATTAAATGAAAATGAGTGTATCGTAACAGATGAAGCGCTTGAAACTATCGTTGAAATTGATGCGGATAGTGATGGTATCCGTGATTTGGAACAGATAGCAGAACATATGGTAGCGAATGCTTTATACCAGATTGAAGTTGATAAGGTATCGCAGGTTGTGTTTGATCCAAACAAAGTTAAGAATTTACTTGTATAAGATAACGCCGTGGTCGGTATTTGTGAGTTTGTAAAGTAAACTCATAAGTGTCGGCTATGGCGTTTTTTTAGATGGAAAAATTAAAGAATTTTGCTAGAATATTTCATATATTTTTTTATTTGATTTTATGAGAAGATAACACTAGATTATTATGCCGGGAGGTAATAAAGGCTATGAGCTGTAAAGTAACACAGAACATAAAGTATAAATACAAAAACGCCCCTATTCCGGGTGGCGGATATGTGACAGGCTTTGTTTTTCATAGTAAGCAACCAAATGTGTTGTATACTAGAACTGATATAGGCGGAACATATAGATTTGATTATGATGATAAACATTGGTATAGCTTGATTGACCATGTGACAGGCGAAGATTTGGCGGAGACCTATCCGATTGCGTTGGCATTGGATGATAAGCATCCTGAATGGCTATATATTATGAGTGGTGTGAATGAAGCAGGATATGGTGTTTTTAGCATTTCAGAGGATTATGGTAAGAGTTTTACATATAAAAAGATACCAACTACGGTACATGGTAATTTAAGCGGCCGTGGAACAGGATATCGACTGGTGGTAGATAAAAATGATGAAAATACGCTTTATTTTGCCAGTCAGTTAGGTGGATTGTGGAAGACAAGTGATAGAGGTGATTCTTGGCAAAGATTGCCACTTGAAGAGGATTACACAACATGCGTTTGGGTGTCCGATGATTCTAAAACCATAGTAGTAGGTACTGCAGGATATACAACAAGAGTTGATGATAGTTTGAGAGGTCACAGCTTATATGTATCTTATAATGCAGGAGAAAACTTTGAGAAGCTTATGATGCCTGAGAATGTTATTGTAGAAGATAGCAAGATGAATGGTCTTGTGGCATCAAGATATGATTATGATGGCAAATATTTGTATATGACATTGAATTCAACAGGCCGTTGGAACTACATTGTTCCGCTGGGATATAGCTGCGATACAGGTGATGTTATAGGTGGTAAAATTGTCAGATATTATTTTGAAAATGGCAAGCTTGCAGGATTTGATGATATTACACCAAATGAGGACGGAAGTATTACAACAGAGTATCTGAATTATGGCTTTGGTGGAATTTGCTCTTGTCAGTCTAAGCCGGGACTTTTAGCCTGCTCTACATTATGTAGGGAAAAGGAAGGTGCGGAAGCAATCTATGTATCTGAAGATTATGGTAATACATGGAAAGTAAGTCTGGACGGATTGGAAAAGGGAGATATATATTTTAGAAGCTCATATATGCAGCCTAAATATAATAGTAATGTAAGTATCCTTCATTGGCAGAGTGATGTAAAGATTAATCCATTTAATCCTAATGAGTTGTGGTTTAATTCTGGAACAGGGGTATTTAAGACAGATGAATTGTTGTCAGAGTCGCCAAAATACCATGATTGGTGCGATGGAATCGAAGAGACAGTGCATTTAAATGTATATGGTCCGGTTGATGGAGATGTGGAATTAGTAGACATTTTAGGAGATTTAGGTGGATTTGCATTTAGAAATCTTGATGAGCCTTGTACAAATTCCTTTGATGATGAGGAGGGCAATCGTTACATTACTTGCATTAATGCGGATTTGTCAGATATTAATCCGAATTTAGCGATTATCACAGCAAGAGGTAATTGGAAGGGAAAGACAAAAGGCGGACTTGTGCGTACAACGGATGGATTTAAGACTTATGAAAGAATTCCAATGTATTTTCAATTGGGTGGACGAATTGAAGAGAAAATGCATCACATAGAGAATCCTAATAATAACCCGGGCTGGGTGGCAATGTCTAATGATGGACAGAATATTGTCTGGTCCATTGCAGATGATATTTTCTTGCCGATAGATTTAGTTATCTGCAGTCAGGACGGAGGTAAAACATTTAAGAAAGTATCTGTTTATGATTTAGATAACAACCTAAAAACAGATGGGCGATTTAAAGCATTTTCGGATAGAGTGAATAATAAATTATTCTATGGATTTGGCGAAGCCGGACAGCTGTATGTAAGTCAGGATGGTGGATTGACATATTATGAGAAATTACCGGAAGATACATTTCCGGCATGCGATTTTGGATTAATTGATGTTGCAAATGGTACGGAAGTACGAGGAGTGGCAGGAGAAGAAGGACTTTTCTATATGGCTCTTGGAGATGATGGCCTATGGAAATATCAGTATAATAGTGAAACAGATACAATTACCTGTACCAAGCTGACGGACGATGGTGAAGCATGCTACAGAATGGGCTTGGGTGTCGGTAAAAAGAACGGTTCATATATTGGTGAACCAAAGGCAATTTATCTATGCGGAAAGATAAATGGTGAATATGGTTTTTATCGTACATTTGATGAGTGTAACAGCTATGAGCGCATTAACACAGCCAGTCAAATGTTTGGACAGATTAACAGCATTGACGGAGATAAGAGAAAATTCGGAAGATTTTTCCTTGCAACAGGCTCCAGAGGTGTAATGTATGGAGAAATGGAGGATTAAAAATGAGAGTATATGCAGAAGGCAATAGAATTATTATTGCAGAAGGAAAATCAGTTCTGTGGTTGGACCCATGGGGAAAGAACTCATTTCGTGTGCGTATGAGCGGAACACCCAAAATGGATGAAAATGATTGGGCGCTTACAGAAAAAGTTGAAGAATGTAATGTTGAAATTAGTGTGGAGGAGATTGATACTACCGACCCTTGGTACGCATCAGAGGAATATGCCCGTTATCATCAGACTGGTAAGGTTTATACCGTTAAAAATGGAAAAATCACAGCAAAGGTTAATGAGGAAGGTTGGATAAGCTACTACAACCAAAAGGGTGAGCTTCTCACAGAAGAGTATTGGCGCAATCGTAATCGTATTAATCGTTATTGTGTACCCCTTCGTGTGGATGCCAGAGAATTAAAGCCAATTCAGGGAAGTACAGATTTTGAATTGACAATGAGATTTGAGGCGTTTGATGATGAAAAAATCTTTGGTATGGGACAGTATCAGGAAAAGAATTTAGATAAAAAGGGTGCGACTTTAGAATTGGCTCATCGTAACAGTCAGGCAAGTGTACCATTTATGATATCAAGCAGAGGCTACGGATTTTTCTGGAATAATCCAGCCATAGGTACAGCTACATTTGCTACCAATAAAACAGAATGGCATGCTAAGAGCACAAAGAAGCTGGATTATTTTATTACAGCAGGTGATACACCTTTTGAAATTGAAGAACAGTATTCTGCTGCCACAGGCAGAACTCCTATGATGCCTGAATTTGGTCTTGGATATTGGCAGTGTAAGCTTCGTTATCGTAATCAGGAAGAAATACTTGAGGTTGCAAGAGAACACAAGCGTCGTGGACTTCCAATGGATGCCATTGTAGTTGATTTCTTCCATTGGACAATGCAGGGCGAGTTCAAATTTGAACCTAGAGACTGGCCAGACCCGGAAGCTATGGTAAAGGAATTAAAGGAGCTTGGAATTGAAACTGTTGTATCGGTATGGCCTACTATTGATGAACGAAGTGAAAACTTTGGTGAAATGAATGATAAAGGTTATTTGGTATCGCCAGACAGAGGTATGGCTTATCATATGTCGTGGATGGGAAATACAGTGTTCTATGATGCAACACATCCGGGGGCACAGAAATTTGTATGGGATAAGTGCAAGGAAAATTATTACAAAAAGGGTATTAGATGCTTCTGGTTAGATGAGGCAGAACCGGAATATGGTCCATATGATTTTGATAATTATCGTTATTATGCAGGACCAGCATTACAGTGTACAAATACATATCCTGTAGGCTATGCAAAGGGCTTTTATGATGGATTGAAGGCTGAAGGCGAAACAGATATTTTAAGCTTGGTTCGCTGTGCGTGGGCAGGTAGCCAGAAGTATGGTGTGCTTACTTGGTCAGGAGATGTACATTCTTCATTCCGCTCAATGAGAGAACAGCTTCAGGCTGGTCTTAATATGTGTGTTGCAGGTATTCCTTGGTGGACATCGGACATTGGTGGTTTCTTAGGTGGAAATATTGAAGATGAACATTTTAAAGAATTACTTGTCAGATGGTTTGCGTGGGGAGCATTTTGTCCTGTATTCCGTATGCATGGAGAGCGTTCACCTTGGTATGAAAGAGAACAGGAATTCATCAATAATGTGCGTCAGCTTACATCAGGTCAGGATAATGAAGTATGGAGCTTTGGCGAGGACAATTATGAAATTCTTACAAAGTATTTGTTTATTAGAGAAAGATTGCGTCCTTACATTAGAGAATGTATGAAGGAAGCAAGCAAGACAGGTGCTCCAATTATGAGACCATTATTCTTTGACTTCTCAGAGGATAAGGAAGCTTGGAATGTGGAAGATGCATATATGTTTGGACCAGATCTTTTAGTAGCACCGGTTATGGAAGAGGGGGCGAGAGAGCGTAAAGTATATCTTCCGGCAGGATGCAAATGGACAGATGCATATACTAAAGAAGTGTATGAAGGTGGACAGTATGTTACTGTACCGGCACCAATAGCCATTATTCCGGTATTTATGAGAGAAGGATGCGATTATCCTATTTATGAATAAAATAAGTAAAGGAGACGTTTTAAGCGTCTCCTTATTTGTAGCAAAAGACCGACATGGCACTTTTTTAATATTGTGTATTTACCCAATCAATCATTGACTGAATATTGTCAGCTCTTTTATCAAGAAAATCTCTAATACATTGGGAGCTTGCGTAACCGCCATATAATGCTTCGTCAGTAGTTCCTGTACCAGGGTATCTGTTGAAAAACTGGTCGAAAAGAGGACTGTATATATTTTCGTATTCTGTAAGAACACTGAGAGCCAGTTCTTTTTCAAAAATGCTATCTGAAAATAATAACAGCTTATTACAATATTCTGTACGGAAGCCTTCATTAGTCATAAGATAAGCGAAACACAGTACAGCGGGATTTTTGGTGTCAAAATCAAGAAGTCCCTGAGGCTTGTAATTATCTTCTTTGATGGTGTTTGTATAAGCATCGCTGCTGCCACTGACACCGCCAAATTCTATGTCATAAAGACAGAAACGCCATCTTCCGTCATTATATTCATTGCTGTCATCAGGATTGATTGACTTCCACATGGACCAGTTTTTGCCCGGCCAATCCCATTTATTATTAATCCAAACTTCAACGGCGAAATAATCCATTACACTTTGAACATCGACTAATTTAGTAAATTCATCATAATCTTCTTGACTTTCAAGAGTGTCGTGAGTCTTAAAAAACTCAAGTAAATCTTTGAAATAATAGCTTACATTTTCGCCTTCGGGAAGTTCACCTTCATCAAGCTTGTAGCCAATATCATAGCTTTCGGCATCGCCCTTGTACACAACTACATCGTCCTTGTCAACACCATAATGGTCTTTGAAATAGTCATTAGAAAAATCTTCTTCCAATACATATAAGCCCCAATATTCACCATTGAGATATACGACACAAGCTCTTGAAGCTTTAGTGGAAATATCTAATTCAGAAGATAAATCCTGCCAATATGTGTCATTGTACTTACATGTAAATGCACAGTTACCGCCGGCGCGAAGGACTAAGGTATCGAATTTTTCAATGGTTTCGCCTGAACTATTTACAAGCTCATTGCCGAAAACGGAATAATTAAACTTGGATTCGCCATAGTCTCCTCTGGCATAAAGCCTAAATCCTTTTTGCACATCTGAGCGTGAATAATTGCCCTGTATACGAATACCACAGTCCTGAGATAATACGGATACGCAGGAAGTATCAGTCATTTCAAACATTTCTATATGAACTTCCCGTTCCCATTCACGACCACGCTGTGAGTAGTTGGCGAGAAGTTTTCGTGTATCTTCACCTTTAAACAATTTATTCTTTTTCACAAATTCTTCCAAGGATTTATCAAATGTCGCACCCTTTACATAAATACCGGTTTCATGGTCGAATAAATCATCATAATTCATACTGATGCTAATTACTGCAAGGGGAGTTCCGGAGACTTCGCAGCTTTCTTTTATACCTTCTATATGTTCTTCGGCTGTTCCTATAAAATATGTAGCACCTGCTGTTTGAACAGCTTCACCATTGGTGTTTTTAGCAACAGCTCGAATCACAGTGCATTTATCTACCATATCATCTGATGGAGATTCGATATAGCAGGTAACCCCTTCACTGGCTGAATAATCACTAAAATTTGTTGAAAAAAGTGAAGTGGGTACGGCGGATACTACATTGGCATCACTGCTTCTGTCCTTTATATCAATCGGTCCTGTATAAAGTCTGGCACTTTGGCTGGTGGACGGGTCGCTACCATCGGTTGTATAGTATATACCATAACCATCTTCTGCATTTATGGAGAGAGAAAATTCATCACTGTATATGCCACCTTGGTGGGAAAATGATAAGCCAACATCTTCAGTATTTTTGTTGACAAACTCTATTTCGCTGGTTTCTTCTTCTATCATATCTGAAGAAGAGATAGATTTAGTTGTCTCAGTTGTGGAAGTATTTGAAGTGCTTTCAACAACTTGAGAAGTTTCGTTGCAACCACTAAGCAGGCTCATAGCCAAAAGTGTAGTAGCTAGTAAAAAACGCTTTTTTCTCATTATGTCCTCCTTTAAAATTTCATACAATAATTTATAGAAAGTATACAATGTTGAAATTTTTTTAAATACCCAAATTTTTAGATACATTTTAGATAGATTTTTTATGGTAGATTTGCAAATTGGTGTGATATATAATTGCAAATATAAAAATAAAATTAAAGGATGATATTATGGAATTTAGAGTAGCAGCAATATTTAGCAACAATATGGTTTTGCAGAGAAATAAGCCGATAGCAGTATTTGGTGAGGGCGAAAATGGAAAAACAGTCAAAGTGACTTTAACATATAGTGAAGCAGGAGAAGATAAAAGTGTAAATACAGAATGCGTAGTAGCTGATGGAAAATGGCTTACATATTTGCCATCAGTTAAGGAAAACACAGGCTGTACAATGCTTGTAACAGATGGAACAAATGAAAAAAGATTTACCAATATAGCAATTGGTGAAGTATGGTTATGTGGCGGACAATCCAATATGGAATTTGAACTTCAAAATATTATTGGAGGAAAGGAATGTCTTGAAAATGATAATCCAAATGTAAGATTTTATTATACTCAAAAGAAAGCGTATATGGATGCTGAATTTTATGAAAGCGAAAAGGATACTGAATGGGAAGAATTTGATAGTGAAAAGGCAAAACGCTGGTCTGGTATTGGATATTTGTTTGGCAAGAAGCTTTCAAAGGATTTAGGTGTAACAGTAGGACTTGTGGGCTGTAACTGGGGTGGAACCAGTGCAAGTGCGTGGGTGAGTGAAGAATATCTTGAATCGGATGAAGAAACTAAGGTTTATTTAACAGAGTATAGAGCACAGAATGAAGGAAAATCAGAAGAGGAACAGATAAAGGAATATAAGGAATATCTTGTTTACGAGGAAGAGTGGAATAAGAAATGTGATTATTGTTATGCCACAATACCGGGTGTTACATGGGATGAGGTACAGGAGATAGCTGGTGTTTGTAAATGGCCGGGACCAATAGGATGTATGAGTCCGTTTAGACCAAATGGCGTATATAATACTATGCTTAAAAGAGTTATACCATATTCTATAAAAGGCTGGATTTATTATCAGGGTGAATCGGATGATCATAAGCCGGATTTGTATTATAGATTATTTAATTTGTTGATAAAACAGTGGAGAGATGATTGGAAGGATGAAGAAATGCCGTTTTTATTTGTTCAGCTTCCGGGACACAGATATGAGACATCACCTGATTTGAAGAATTGGTGCTTAATTCGTGAGGCGCAGATGAAGACATCCATGAATACACCGAATACAGGAATGGCGGTTATCATTGATGCAGGCGAATTTAATGATATTCATCCAAAGGATAAGGATAAGGTTTCTGATAGGCTTTATAGACAGGCGATGTATAAGGTCTATGGTAAAATAAGTGAAGAAGAAGCAGAAAGTCCAATTTTTGATTCGTTAGAAGCCGATAATGATATAATGGTTGTAAGTTTTAAATATGCAGAAGATGGACTTATGACAAATGATGATGAAATTGATGTAATAGGATTTGAAGTGGCAGGAGAAGACAAGGTATATCATCAGGCAAAAGCTTTTATTGATAAAAATAAAGTTGTTGTGTATTCTGAAGAAGTAAAGAAACCGGTTGCTGTTAGGTACATGTGGACCAGTTATCCAATGAATGGTGTAAATTTATATAATAGTTTTGGACTTCCGGTATCACCATTTAGAAGCTGTGAGGATGATGAAGAGGATATAAATAATGAAAAGAAAATACAACAAGTAATGGAATTGTAATTAAAAAGCTACCGAAAAATCGGTAGCTTTTTTTAAAAGGAGTAAATGAAAAAAAGAATTAGTTTTAACTATATGAAATCTCAAAATCACTGAATACAGTAGGTTCTGTATTAATAGAACTTTGAGCATATAGTGCAATCATAACACCGGTAAAACCACAAGCCACTTCTGATGAAAGATATCTGGTTTGGAGTTTACCTAAATCAAATTCACCCTCTTTGGTGCTGCAAGAAAAGAAGTAATCACAATTAGTAAGTTTGATTTTTAAGGATACTTCATTGCTTGTTGTTTCTATAATATTTTGTTCGCAATTAACGCCGCCAATGCAACTGCGTTTAACAATCTGATAACCATCAGCATTTTTGCGAATGAATAAATCATAATGATGCTCTTCGTTCATATACATTGAAATACCTGATTCACCATCTGTAAGTTTGACATTACATTTAATTGAACCTGACATTTCTTTTTGACGAATAGCTAAAAATGCAGGTGAAGAATTTGCTTCATCTATGCCCATTAAAGTAGGCTTTATTCTAACAAAATCATCTGTAAATTCATATAAAGATTTATCAGGATTTCTCAAGAAAACCCAATCCTTGCATAACTTAGTGTTAGCAAAAGTTTCTGTTGATTTATGCTTCTGAACAACAGTATCTGGAATTCTGTCAGTTTCGATTTTGGTAGGTGTAATACCATTTACACCGGCTTCAAACCAGCCCTCCTCGTTAAAGGTTACAGGTACCAGATACACCTCTCTACCGGTAATGTGGAAAGGTAACCATCTGTCGATTTGACGGAAGCCTAAATGAACCATCCAAACATTTCCGTTATTATCTTCTACTAGATCACCATGTCCACAGCCTTGAATGACATAACCGCCTAAATTACGGTTAGTCAGTACCGGATTGCCCGAATAATTTTCAAAAGGTCCATAAGGAGTTGGACCTTTGGCGTATACTACCATATGGCCATATTCTGTGCCACCTTCAGCAACCATAATATAATATTCATTGCCAAATTTATATAAATGAGGTGACTCGATATAGCGGCCGCCTGCTCCATGATAAACACATTTTGAAGGAGTAAGCTTTTTGCCTGTTTCAATATCTATCTCGCACTGAGTGATTCCTGATACACCTTCGTCATCATCGCCATTACTCATAAAATAAGCCTTGCCATCTTCGAAATATAATGAAGGGTCAATACCACCCTGTTCAACTAATATAGGCTCAGACCATTCACCATAAATATTATCAGTCCAAACATAAAAATTCCCCATGCCACCAACGTTAGTGGTTACCATATAGAAGCGACCATCATTGTAGCGGATGGTAGGCGCATAAATGCCACCTGAAAAGCTTTGTGCCTCTAAAGGAAGCTGACTGTCTCTTGTCAATACGTGACCTATTTGAGTCCAGTTCACTAAATCGTCGCTTTCAAAAAGAGGTACACCCGGAAAATATTGAAATGAACTACATACCATATAAAATTTACCATTTGCCTTGCATATGCTTGGATCTGGATAAAAACCTGATATAACAGGATTAGTATATTTCATTACATTGCCTCCTCATTTCATTTTAACGTTTATAGTATACAGTTTAATTTTTAGAAAATAAATGTAATTTTTTGAAATAAGTTACATAACTTTTTAGATACAAAAAGTCATAATTTTATGGTTATCTCTCTCGTTTTTTTATGGTTGTTTAAAAAAAATAGTGAATATATAATGGTGTAAATTGGGAAAGGAAGGTCACCAAAAATGGATGAATTAACCAATAGGCTTAATGAAATTTTGTGTGAAAGCATTGAAAAAGGTCAGATTGCAGGAGCCAACCTTCTTGTTTTAAAGGATGGGAAAGAATTGGTTTATACCGATGCCGGATATGCCAATATAGAAAAGGGCAAAAAGTATGACAGAAATACAATATGCCGCTTCTATTCCATGACAAAACCCATAACTTCCGCGGCAGCCATGATTCTTATGGAGAGAGGTCAGTTGGAGTTTGGACAGTCGGTGGGAGACTTTTTGGAAAGCTTTAAAGATATGACTGTTTTAGCTGATGACGGACGGGTTAAGGCTAAAAGAGATATTATGGTTAAAGATTTGATGAATATGACTTCTGGTTTGACTTATGGTGATGAAACACAGGCAGGACAACAGGTATGGAGAATTCTTGAGGAAATAGATGACAGATTATATGGTGATAACCCGATGTCAACAATGGAATTAGCCCATAAGCTTGGAAAATGTGATTTATCATTCCAACCGGGAGAGGCTTGGGAATATGGTTTGTCAGCAGATATGATGGGAGCCGTAATTCAGAAAATAACAGGAATGCCATATGGAGAATTTTTAAAGAAAGAAATTTTTGAACCATTAGGAATGGAAGATACGGCATTTTATGTACCTGAGGAAAAGAGAGACAGATTTGCAGATGTATATGAATCAACAGAAGATGGTTTGAAGCTCTGTGTTACAAATCATTTAGGAATTAAGTATACGATGGATAAACCGCCTGCATTTGAATCAGGTGGAGCAGGACTTGCTTCAACTATAGATGATTACAGCAGATTTGCAAAAATGTTAATGAATAAGGGAACTTATGAAGGAAAACAGATTTTAAAGCCAAAAACTGTTGAGTATATGACAACAGGAAAATTAATGCCTTGGCAGCAGGATAATCTCGCAAGAAAATGGGAACATATGCAAGGATATGGCTATGGAAACCTTATGAGAGTTATGGAAGAACCCGGACGGGCAGAATTTAATACCTGGAAGGGTGAATATGGCTGGGATGGATGGCTTGGAACATATTTCTGTAACAGTCCGTCTAATAGGGTTACAATTCTTCTGACATGTCAGAAAAAACATGGTGGCACAATGGAGGTTACAAAGAAACTACGCAATGTGCTGGCAGCAAATATAGATTAATTAAGTGTCTTTTTGAAAGGAGATTTTTATGAAATTCGGTTATTTTGATGATAACAATCGTGAATATGTGATTAATACCCCAAAGACTCCATTACCATGGATTAACTATTTGGGATGCAAGGAATTTTTCTCATTAGTATCAAATACTTGTGGTGGATATTCTTTCTATAAGGATGCAAAGTTATTGCGTCTTACAAGATATCGTTATAACAATGTTCCATATGATACAGGTGGAAAATATTATTACATAAAGGATGGTAACACAACATGGAATCCTGGCTGGCAGCCAATGAAGACTGAGCTTGATTCTTATGAATGTCGTCACGGTATGGGATATTCAAAATGGTTATCTTCAAAGAATGGATTACAGGCATCACTTCTTGCATTTGTTCCATTAGATGACAATTGTGAAATAAATCAGTTAACACTTACTAATAATAGTAATGAAGTTAAAAATATAACATTATTTTCATACATAGAATGGTGCTTATGGAATGCTGATGATGATATGAAGAATTTCCAGAGACTTTTAAGCTGTGGCGAAGTTGAGGTTAAGGATTCTATCATTTACCACAAAACAGAATATAGAGAAAGAAGAAATCATTTCGCATTTTACTCTGTAAATCATCCAATCGATGGTTTTGACACAAGTAGAGATGATTTCTTAGGATTATATAACAGCTTGGATAATGCTGATGTAGTAAATGCAGGTAAGGCTACAAATTCAATGGCTAGTGGCTGGTCTCCGATTGCTTCGCATCAGATAAACATTACATTAGCTCCGGGCGAATCAAAGGATTTAGTATTTGTACTTGGATATATTGAAAATGAGCAGGAAGAAAAATGGGAAGCTCACAATGTTATTAATAAGAAAAAAGCAGAAGCATTATATGAAAAATATAACAACACAGAGGCTGTTGTTAAAGCTTATGATGAGTTGAAGGAATACTGGAATGGCTTACTTGGAATGTTCCAGGTAGATTCTAAGGATGAAAAGCTTAACAGAATGCTTAATATCTGGAACCAGTATCAGTGTATGATTACATTTAATATGTCGCGTTCAGCTTCATATTATGAGTCAGGAATTGGCCGTGGTATGGGCTTTAGAGATTCTTGTCAGGATTTACTTGGATTTGTTCATCTCATTCCTGACAGAGCAAGAGAAAGAATTATTGACATTGCATCTACTCAGTTTGCTGATGGTAGTGCATATCATCAGTATCAGCCACTTACAAAGAAGGGTAATGCTGATATAGGTGGTGGTTTCAATGACGATCCATTATGGTTAATTGCATGTGTTAGTGCATATGTCAGAGAAACAGGAGATGTTTCAATACTTTCTCATATGACACCTTTTGATAATGACGAATCAATTGCAGAACCTTTAATTGGTCATCTCAAGAGGTCCTTTGACTTCACAGCTACACACAAAGGACCTCATAGTCTCCCATTAATCGGTCGAGCAGATTGGAACGATTGTTTAAATTTAAATTGTTTCTCAGAACATCCGGGTGAATCATTCC
>CAZESO010000019.1:0-18289 GCA_964515325.1 uncultured Roseburia sp.
GATTGGAAGTAGCAAAAAGAATTGGTGAATTGGAGCAAAAGCCTATACTGATATTTGTTACAAGTCATGATGAACTTGTATATGAAAGCTTTAAATATCATCCGTTTGGTTTTGTAAGAAAAAGATTTTTCAGAGAAGAGCTTCCTAAATTACTTGAGGATTGTAAGGGAGAATTGCAAAGGAAAACAAAGCATTTTTGTTTTAGGGCGGATGGTAAGGATATACGCCTTGAATTGTCTGAAATTATTTATTTTGAATCGGAAGCAAACTATGTAATGATTTATACAAAAGCTACGAAATATCGTTTTAGAAGTACGATGACAGCCATAGAAAATAGTTTGAAATCAAGTGGTTTTATCAGGATACATAAAGGTTTTATGGTTAATCAGGAAGCAGTAAAGGTCATTGGTGTTGATGAGGCACAGTTGATTGATGGAAGGACATTACCGATGGGAGGGACATTTGTTGATACAGCCAGAAAAGAGCTGATGAGGTATATGAGATGATAGGTAAAAATAAGGATTTGGAAAAAAGATATGGAGAATTAAATAAGAAATACATTCAAATATTTTCAGAAAAATCAGAGCTTGAATATGAATTGAAAATGCTCAAGGAAGAAACTGATTTTATAAAGAAGCAGGATGAAGAGATAAGAGAGCTTCATGAAAATGCCAGAAAGCTTAAACATGATATAAAAAATCATTTGATGGTTATTACTTCGTATATAAATAGTGCAGAATACGATAAAGCGAAGCAATACACATCAGAAGTGCTGGAGAAATTCAACAGTATGCATAGCTATGTTGAAACTGGCAATTCGTTGATGAATCATATTATTAATGAAAAGTTGCAGTATGCCAGAGAAAAAGGAATTCTTATAAAGGCGGAAATTGAGAACCTGGAATTTAAACAAATGAAGGCGATGGATTTTTCGGCAGTTCTTTCAAATATGCTCGATAATGCAATAGAAGCCAGTGAAAATGAAAAAAATATTGTTCCTGAAATTCATGTTTCTATTGTTAGATGTAAAGGTTATGAAACTATAGGAATAAAAAATAGGATTGAAAAGTCGGTATTGGAAGCAAATCCTGATTTGTGTTCTACTAAGAATGAGAAAAATCATGGACTTGGTGTAGCACAGATAAAGTCCATTGTGGAAGCATATCAGGGAATGTATGATTTTTATGAAGAGGATGAGTTTTTCTGTGTAAAGATTTTTATCCCGGAATAATGGTAGTTTATCCCAAACGCTTGTGTTTTTTAACACAGGCGTTTATCGTATTGTTAAAAGGAGAGAACAATTATGCTCAGTTTTGATAATGTAAGTAAATTCATATTATCCCAAGTCACGCTACATATTCCGCAGGGAACTTGCGTTGGAATTGTGGGTGCCACCGGTGCAGGGAAAACCACATTGCTTGTAATATCTGCAAGTAAGGTTGGTATTGTATGGAATGCAACCAATATTATTTATTATGTGTTTGCGGTATTGGGAGGAGTGCTTATTCAGGGAGCAATCTTCTTGTTTTTGGCAACATTAAGTATATATCTGATACAAACGGATAGCTTAAAGACATTACTTTATGGAAATGGAAGAAGATTTGCAGGTTATCCTATTAGCATTTTTAATAAGGTAATTCAGGCTTGCATGATTTATGTGGTTCCATTTGCCTTTGTAAATTATTTTCCGTCACAGTTCTTGTTAAGAAAAGAAGACATGAATCTGTATCCTGAAATTTATATGTATTTAACACCATTTATAGGTGTTGGATTATATCTTCTGGCGTATGGATTTTGGAGATAAAGTATCAGGCATTATAAGTCAACGGGAAACTAAATTTAGAAAAAGTTAACTTAAATTTTACAAAACCTTTGCAAAAAAAATTTATATGAGTTATAATTATATTACTTTTAAGAACGTGAAAAAGGAGTGATATATTATGAAGAACAAAGGCGTACTTAGTTCTATAAGGACTAAGCTATTGTTGATGATTTTGCTTCCGGTTATTTTGTTAAGTATAATTTTAACAATTTTGGCATCAACAAACATTCAAGTAGGTATGCAGGATGAGGCATTACATGGTTTAAGAGGAGCAGCAATAGCATTATTGCACATCTATGATGAGGTTGACAGTGGTGATTGGGCTATGGATGGTTCCGGTAATGTTACAAAGGGTGATTTGACAATAAGTGGAAACTATAATATAGTGGACACTTTGAAAGAAGATACTGAATATGAATTTACAATTTTCTATGGTGATACTCGTATTACAACATCTTTAACAGATCACGATACAGGTGATAGGATGGTAGGTACTAAAGCTGGCGATCAGGTAATTGAAGCTGTTTTGGAGAATGGAGAAGAGTATTCGGATACAGAGGTTGTTATTGGCGAAGAGTCGTTTTATGCATATTATGTACCAATTGAACAGAATGGTGAAGTTGTTGGTATGGTATTTGCCGGAATCCATAGTGAAGAGGCTGATGAGTATATACAGTCGAAAGCAATTACGATAATGATTGTTTCAGCGGTTGTGGTTGCTGTACTGATTGTTATTGGAACACTTTTTGCATTAGGACTTAGCAAAGCTCTTGCAGATTCGGAAAATGTTATTAAGAAGATTGGCAATGGTGACCTTAATGTACAGGTGAGTGAGAAGGCTAAGAAACGAAATGATGAACTTGGTTCAATGGCAATGCAGTTAGAAGAACTTGTTAATAAACTGAAGGAGATTATTGGCGAGGTTAAGAGGTCTTCAAAGACTCTTTATCAATCAGGTGTTTCACTTGAAGATATGTCAAATCAATCAAGCAATACAACTAATGAGATTAGCAATGCTGTTGAAGATGTAAGCAGAGGTGCCATGAATCAGGCAGAAGAGACAGAAACAGCTTCTATAAATGTTGTTAAGATTGGTGATATGATTACAGAAATTGTATCAAGTGTTGACAGCTTAGGAAGAGCATCAAGGGAAATGAAAGATGCCAGTGATGAATCTACGATAATTATTAATGAATTAAGTTTATCTAATGATAAGACAACAGAAGCTATAGAAAAGATTGGTGTGCAGGTTAATACTACTAACGAATCAGTACAGGCTATCAGACAGGCAGTTGAGATGATTACTTCCATCGCTACAGAAACAAATCTCTTATCATTAAATGCAAGTATAGAAGCTGCAAGAGCAGGTGAACATGGACGAGGCTTTGCAGTAGTTGCTTCTGAGATTCAGAAGTTGGCTGAGGAATCAAATACATCAGCTAAGCAGATTTCAGAGATAATTGAAAATCTGTTGAGAGATTCGGAAGAAACTGTAAGAGTAATGGGCGAAGTAAATGCTATTGTTAAAGAACAGAAAGAAAAGCTGGATGAAACAAAAGCTAAGTTTGATTTAGTGACAGAGGGTGTTGCATCTACAAGAAAAGAAACTCAGGCCATTGAAAAGCAGGCAGGAGATTGTGATGCGGCTAGAGCACAGGTTATGAGTGTTATCGAGAATCTTTCAGCGATATCAGAAGAGAATGCAGCAAGTGCAGAAGAAACAAATGCTTCTATGGAAGAACTTAATGCTAACTTAACAATGTTGGCAGATGCATCAAAGGATTTACTGGAATTGTCAACAGAGTTAGAAAAGAGTATGGAATTCTTTAAGATAGATTAATGAATTTACAATATGTTTAAACAAAACTCGTATCAATTGATACGGGTTTTTGTTTTGCTGGTATAATATAAAAAAATCTGTTAATACTTCTATTTGTAAAAATGCAAATAAATGGAGGTATATTATGCAGTTATCAGAAAAAGAATTGTCTTCTATCAAGGAATTAATGTCAGAAGAAGAATTACTCGTTAAGAAATTCCAAATGCTGGCAGGTCATGCAGAAACACCGGAATTAAAAGAAAAAATGATGAGTATTTCGGAAAAACATCAGGGACATTTAAACGAATTATATTCAAAGTTATCATAGGGGGTAAAGGAGTTATGACAGGAGTTTATACAGAAAAAGAAATTTTAGGGGACGCACTAGCTACACAAAAGAATGCAACAAGTCAGTTCAATACATGTGCAAATGAATGTTTGCATGAAGATTTAAGACAGACAATGTTACACATTTTAAAGCAGGAACATGAAATACAGCAGGATGTATTTAATATGATGCATGGTAAAGGATATTATCCTACACCGGCAGCTGAACAGCAGAAGGTTCAGGAATTGAAGCAACAGTATAGTAACTGTGTAAAATAAACACATTAAAAAACTGAAAAGGCGTACGTAAAAACCTTTGCGTACGCCTTTAAAATGTGTTATGATATCCTTAACAGTAGCTTTGTCATATGAGGTATAAATACAATGAAATGGTTTTATTATGGTTCTTCCAAAGAAGAATATGATAGCTGTAGAAAAATAATAGATGATGCCAATAATAAGAATGCCAAAATTGTAATGATTATAGCAGGATTTTTGGAAATTATTTTTGGATTACTATCCGGTTTTCTTCCAGCCATGGCCGGATATGGTAAGGTGTGTGTAATATTTGGTGTATTAACGTTATTGTTGGTATGTGCAGAAAAGGTAGGATTGTTTACTATTAAGCCTAATTTTAAGGCGTATGGAATACTGCTTTTAGCATGTGCGTTTTCAATGGCGGTTTCGGTGGTATCTGTAACAGAGAAAACTATACTATTTTTAATGATTATAGTACTTTTGCCGGTATTGTTTGTGGATTATGCATGGCGAATGTTCTTGTTTGTAGAGATGGTATCAGTTATATATTGTGTAATGGTATTTATGGTTAAAGATTCAAATGTTGCACAACATGATATTTTTAATGTTCTTTGTTTTAGTTCGGTTTCGCTCATTATGCAATATTTTGTAAATAAGAGTGTTGTTAAGGGATTTATAAGCAGAGTGCAGAATGAGCAGCTTATTAAAGCCTATGAAGAAATTCAAGAAGAATTATTGAGACAGGCAAGAACAGATATGATGACAGGTCTGTTAAACAGAACATATTTTGAAACAAGATTTACAGAGGTTTTAAGTGAATGTAAGAAAGAAAATGATGTAGCATATATGTATATTATGGATTTGGATAAATTCAAAACCATTAACGATACATTAGGTCATCAGGAAGGTGACAGAGTAATAGTAGAAGTCGCAAATATAATCAAAAATGTAATTAATGATAAAGATTGTGCTACCCGACTTGGCGGAGATGAATACATATTTGTTCTTAGAGAGAAATATCACGAAAATAATATCGAAAATGTAGCGTTAAGTATAGTAAATCAGATTAGACAGTTGAAGCTGGCGGATGGAACATATGCGAAATTGTCAGTAGGCGGTGTAAGGATATCGCCGGATAAGAATGAAAAGTATGATGATTTATATAAAAAAGCCGATATTGCATTATATGAAGCAAAGAAAAATGGTGGTAACCAGATTGTATTAGGATAAAAAAGATGCCTCGCATTAATATGCGAGACATCTTTTTTACTTTAAACATCTTCAGGCTCACCTTTATATAACATTCCAAGAATGATTGGTGTAAGAATTGATGAAACTAAAATAAGTAAAATAACAGATGTAAAGTACTTAGCTTCGATGATTCCTGATGATAAACCTTTCTGGGCAACGATTAAGGCAACTTCGCCACGAGTCATCATACCAACACCGACTTTCAATGAGTTTTTCCAGCTATACTTACAAAGCTTTGCAACAAGACCACAACCTACAATCTTTGTGATTAAACCAACAATTACAAAACAGATTGAGAAAAGTACAAGGTTCATATCTAATTCATTGATTTCTGTTTTTAAACCAATACTTGCAAAGAAGATTGGTCCGAATAACATGTATGTATTAATGTCAGCTCTTCTTGAAATATAATCAGCATCTTTAAGGTTACAAAGAATAATACCTGCTGCATAAGCACCTGTAATATCTGCTATTCCAAAGAAATGCTCTGCGATATATGCAAAGATAAAACAAATACATAAGCTTAAAATAGGAATTCTTCTGTGGTGTTCCCAACGGGCATCAGCCTTATTCATTATCCAATATGAAAGGAAACCAACAACTACAGCAAACACGAAGAATAATACTGTGTTAATAATTACACCTGATGTGTTTGAATTTGGATCCTTCATACCAATAACAAATGTAAGAACAATAATACCAATAATATCATCTATAATAGCAGCACTTAAAATTAATGTACCGATTTCGCCTTTAAGTCTGCCCATTTCCTTTAATGCCTGAACAGTAATACCTACTGATGTGGCTGTAAGAATAACACCGATAAATAAGTTTGATACAAATTCAGTTGTTCCAGGCTGTGCAAAACCATTAAATGCTGAACTTAAAACATAACCGCCTGCAAGAGGCACTGCAACACCTACACAAGCAATTAAAAGAGCTTTAGGTCCTGTTTTAATTAAATCTGATAAATTTGTTTCGAGACCGGCAGAGAACATAATAAGTACAACACCTATTTCGGCCATTTTTGATATAAATTCTGTTTGTTCAACGAAACCTAATAAACAAGGTCCTATGAGAAGACCGGCAATAATCTGTCCGACTACGCGGGGAGCTTTTAATTTCTTTGCTATCAACGAAAATAATTCAGCAAAGACAATAATAATCGCCAGGTCTTTAAAAATTTCATAAGTTTCCATAACAATTCATTTCCTTTCTTTTCCCCATCCCCGATTAGTTATCATAGCACTTTGAAAATTAAAGTCAATTATAAATTTGTAAAAAATTTTATTATTTAACATATATTATTTGTGTAAAAATAATGTTATAATTAGTTTTATTAATTTAATAAAATAATATACTAATAAGGAAAGGGTTAGAGATTATGTTGAATGAAAGAATTGATTCTGCCATAGAAATATTGTGGGTGACACCGGACTTTAGTAAGGGGGCAGAAGCCATAAAGATACTTGAAGAGGAAATTGCTGCCGGAAATGGAGATGCGTATTTCTTTTTGGCAAGATGCTATGCAGGTCCATGCTTTGTAAGTTCAAGCTTTGGTTTTGAAGAAAATGATGATAAAGTTGAGCAATTATTGAACAAGGGATTAGAAGCAGGTAGTGCTGTAACAATGTTTGGTGCAAGAAGATTTGGTGGATTTAAGCCGGTGGGAGGAACTTTTATACATCCTCCGTTTGCTACAGACAAGGAAATTTGGGATGAGATTGTTAAAATGTCTAATGAAGGGCATGTTTTTATTACATATTTGGTTGCTAATGCATATTATTATGGTGATGTTATAGAGTTTTTTGGTATGGACTTTGAGAGTTTGCCCAAAGAAGAAGCTTTTGTACATTTATATGCATGGCTTGATATTGCAGAACAATTGTATGAAGATTGTATATCGAAGGGATGTACTTTGGGTGTTCCGAATTACATAAATATGCTTACATCAGGTGATTATGGCAGACCAAAAAATGAAAAGAGAGCAAATGAGATAGAAGAAATTGCAGCCGGTTATGGAATGGGGAGATATGAGCTTAGTGTGGGCAAGAGAATAATGAAAGACGAACCGGAAAGAGCGAAAGAACTTTTTGAAAGAGCTGTAGAACACGATTATGAAGAAGGATATTATTATTTGGGAGAGATGTGTGATAGAACAAGTAATCATCCTGATTTACCAAAATCTATTGAATATATGAACAAAGGAATAGAAAAGGGAAAAATGGTATCAGCTTGTTATAATAAGTTGGGTGAAGCATATTTTTATGGTGGAGAAGGCGTTGAAAAGGATTATGAAAGAGCATTTGAATATTTGAAAAAAGCAGCATCCATGGATAATAAATGGGGATATGATATGCTTGGTATGTGTTACATTATGGGAATCGGTGGAGAAGCTGATTATGAACAGGCCAGAGAAAAATTATTGGTATACCCAAATGAAAGACTTAGCAGAATTGGTTTAGGAATGATCTATGCATATGGTCTTGGTGTGCCTGCGAATATTAAGAAGGGAATGGAGTATTGGGATAAGATACCAAATGATCCGGAAGTCATTGCTCATAAACAGAATTTCAAAAAGACTTTATTTGGTTGGAAGAGAATAAAATAGAATATATTTAAGCTTCATCAATTGTTGATATTTTTATTGAAAAGTAGTATAATACATTTAATTGATTGGTTTTGGAATAACTGAATAAGGAGGACGGGATAATGAGTAAAGAACGTGTTAAGAAAAAAGCTGTAATAGGACAAGCGAAGAGATTGAAACAGCTTATTAAGGAGACTTATATGGTTGTAGGTATAGGTGGCGTATTTTTGATAGCTACAATAGCTACTTATTTCTTAATGATTGCAGCTAAATCAGAACAATTGGAAGTGACAATGGCTTTGAATCAATATAGAACAGGCTCTAAGACATTAACCTCTGAGGTTCAATCTTATGCTGTAACAGGAGATGAAGAATATTATGAAAAATATCTAAAAGAATTAAATGAGGATAAAAATCGTGATATAGCATTAGAGATATTAAAAGAAAAAGGGCTTAAAGACAGTGAGTGGGAAAAGTTAAATGAGGTAGTCGGATTGTCAGAAGCTTTGGTTCCATTTGAAGAAGCAGCCATAGAGGCGGTGAAGAATGGAGATAAAGAAACAGCTCAAAATGACGTGTTTGGAACTACATATGAGAATACTATTATAAGAATAAATCAGTTGACTGACGAAGTGATTGATGAAATACAATCCAGACTTTCAAATCATAGTACGGTTATGTTTGCTATACAGATGATATGTCAGGTATTATTTGTAGGTGCATGTGGCTATATTATGTTCCAGGTTGTTAAGACAATTAAATTTGCCAAAGAAGAATTGCTAGAACCGATTGTTAAAGTATCAAAGGATATGGAGATTTTGGCCAGAGGCGATTTTAGTACAGTACTTGATTTGAAAGAAGATAAAAGTGAAGTGGGTAAAATGGTTACATCCATTGCATTTATGAAACATAATATGCATGAAATGGTTGGCGAAATATCTACTATTCTTGAATTGATGGGTAATGGTAATTACTTGTTTGCAGTGGAAAAGGAGTATGTTGGAGAATTTGCTACAATAAAGAATTCTTTTGTTGCTATTAGTGAAAAAATGCGGGAAACATTGAATACTCTTAGATTGGTTACAGAGCAGATAGATAGTGGTTCTGAACAGTTGGCATGTGCTGCACAGGATTTGGCGGAAGGAAGTACAAATCAGGCTGTACAGGTTACACAGCTTGTGGAAGTTATGGATAATATGTCACATAACATCGAAAATAATGCTGTTGCAGCTAAGGATTCGGTTGGATTGGCGCAGAAGGCAGGGGAAGCATTGCAAGTGGGCAATGAGAAGATGGAACAGTTGAAAGAGGCAATTGTTGAAATAAGCAAATGTTCAGAGCAAATTAATTCTATTATCAATACTATTCAGGAGCTTGCAGATGAGACTAATTTGTTATCATTAAATGCAGCTATTGAAGCAGCAAGAGCTGGTGAAGCAGGTAGAGGATTTGCGGTTGTAGCTGAGCAGGTTAAAAATCTTGCAGAAGAATCAGCTAATGCAGCAGGAAAGACAACAGAACTTATAGAAACAACCATTGAGGCTGTTAAACGCGGAATTGAGATGACGGATGAAACTGTTGAAAGTATGATGGAAGTTATGCAAAGTGCAAGACAAATGACAGACAAGATGAGTCAGATTGCTGTAATGCTTGAAGGTGATGTTGAAAATGTACATAAAGTAAGTGAAACTATTACAAATGTTTCAAGTATCGTAGATAGCAATTCAGCAACCTCTCAAGAAACAGCAGCGGTAAGTGAAGAACAGAAGGCACAAGTTGAAACAATGGTACAAATGATGGAATTTTTCAAGGTATAAAAGTACGAGGAGTCAGGGAATATTTTTCTGGCTCCTTTAATATTCTAGTAAAGAAAAAATAGTTGAAATTATGTCGAAATAAAGGTAAAATGGTAAAGAATTGTAAATTGGAAGGAGTTAAATTATGTTTTGTACAAATTGTGGTCAACAAATTGACAATGAAAGTAAAGTTTGTCGTCATTGCGGTCAGGCAGTTGAAGGCGCAACAGAAACAGCTGCTACACCAGTAGTAGAAGAACCAGTGCAGGCACCAGTAGAGGAGTCAATACAGGCACCAGTAGAGGAGTCAGTACAGGCACCGGTGGAAGAACCAGTACAGGCACCAGTGGAAGAACCGGTACAGGCACCGGTGGAAGAACCGGTACAGACACCAGTGGAAGAACCGGTACAGACACCAGTACAGGAGCCGGTAATGAATTCGTTTAATAACTCAGTACCACCAATGGCACAGGCACCAAAGCAGGGTGGCGGTAATAAAGTTGCAATGGGTATTATGGCTGCTATTGCTATAGTTGCAGTGGTTGCAGTGGTATGGTTGTGTACATCGGTTTTAGGTAAGAATGAAAAGACACCACTTAACAATGTGGAAAAGATTTTTAACAAGAAAGTAACAGATATTGATAAGATTGTTGAAAGTACAACACCAAAGTTTTTATCAACAGCATATGTTGATTTTATGGATGTTTTAAGAGGCAATGATACATATCAGGATTATATTGATGATATCTATGAAGAAGGCGAAGGCGCATTAGAAGACGCTTGGGATGATTTATATGACAGCGCTGAAGATGAATTCGGTAAAAATGTTAAATTTTCTTACAAAATCGAAGATAAAGAAGCTGTAGATAAAGATGATTTAAAAGATGTTGTTGAAGTATATCAGGAATTTGGTCAGTATAAGGAACAGCTTGTAGAAGCAGTAGAGCTTATAGGAGAGTATACTGATTTGGAAAAGAAAGAAGTAAAAGAAATCGTTAAAATCGTTGAAAACTTAAGCGATGAGTTTGAAAAGATGAAGATTTCAAAGGCATACATCCTTGAAGTTGAGGTTACAGTAGAAGGTAAAGACGATGATGACAGCGAAACATATGATATTGTAGTTGCAAAGATGAATGGCTCATGGACAATTGAACCGTTGATGACAGCACTTATCAATATGGATATGGATATTGATGAAGTAGGCGATTTATATGACGACTATTTAGCTGATGGTCTTGAAGAATTCGAAGATAATTTTGATGATACACTTGAAATGCTGGAAGAAGTTTTAGAAGAAATGGATGATGATATTCTTGAAATGTTTCTTGATGAAATGTTATCTCGAATGTAATTAGATTATAATAGGTGAAGAGTTCGCGAAAGCGGGCTCTTTTCTTTAAAATTAAGGATAGGTAAAAATTATGTATGATATAGTATTATTTGATTTAGATGGAACAATAATAGATTCAGGGCTTGGAATAACAAATTCTGTTACATATGCACTAAAGAAATATGGGATTGAAGTAGCTGACAGAACAGAATTATACAAATTTATAGGGCCACCTTTGTATAAATCATTTATGAATTTTTATGGATTTTCAGAGGAAGAAGCACATAAGGGCGTTGATTATTATAGAGAATATTATAATGAACAGGGTGTGTATCAAAATGATGTTTATGAAGGGATTGAGGAAGTATTACAAGAACTTTATAAAAGAGGAAAAAAGATAATTTTGGCAACGTCTAAGCCGGAGTATTTTGCTAAAAAAATACTAGAGCATATTGGTTTTGCTAAATATTTCACATTTATTGCAGGCTCAGAAATGTCTCATACAAGAGTGGACAAGATTGAAGTTATGGAATATGCATTTGAGAATTGTGGAATAACAGATTATAGTAAGGCAATAATGATAGGGGATAGAGAGTATGACATAGTGGGAGCTAATCATTTTAAAATGGATTCTATTGGCGTTTTGTTTGGATATGGTAATCGTGAAGAACTTGAAAATGCAGGAGCAACCCATATAGTGGAAAAGGCTATGGATGTACTTGATATTATAAAATAGTTTTTTGAATAGGAGAATGTAGTATGGAAGATATTAAAGGGGTATTGCAAAAGGCTGAAAATATTAAAGTTGAATTGATTGAGGATTATAAATATCTTCATAAATGCCCGGGAATTGGATTTGATATAAGAGAAACTTATGAATATGTAAAAAGTCGTCTGCTTGAAATGGGATATAATCCGGAGAAATGCGGCAAAGCGGGGATTATGGTTGACATTGGAAATGGTGATGGAAAAACTATACTGCTTCGTGCTGATATGGATGGATTAGGTATAAAAGAAGAAGCAGATGTTGAATTTGCATCAAACAATGGAAGAATGCATGCTTGTGGTCATGATATGCATACTACAATGCTTTTAGGGGCTGCAAGAATATTGAAGGATTATGAGTGTATGATAAACGGCAGAATCAGATTAATGTTTCAGCCCGCCGAAGAAATTTTGGAAGGTGCAAAGGATATGATAGAGTCAGGCGTTCTTGAAAATCCTAAAGTGGATGCAGGGATTATGATACATGTTATGGTAGCTCTACCATTTGAATGTGGAACTGTAATTGTATCATCGCCGGGAATCGGTGCGCCGGCAGCAGATTATTTTTCAATAAATATTAATGGTGTTGGAGGACATGGGGCGTCACCGGATAAATGCGTAGACCCGTTAAATATTGCCGCACATACTTTGCTTGCATTACAAAATATTAATGCAAGAGAATTGCCGGCTGGCGAGAAAGCAACAATAACAATTGCTTCAATATCTTCAGGAGATGCATATAATATAATACCTGATAAGGTAATTATGAGGGGAACAATGCGTACCTATGATGAAAATGTCAGGTCTTCAGTAAAGAATAGAATTGTTGAGATAGTGGAAAATACAGCGAAAACATTTAATGGCAGTGGGGATGTGACATTTGACAGAGGATGTCCTACTTTGGTAAATGATAAAAATTTATCGTGCCATATTGAGAAAACTATGATAGAATTGTTTGATAATAAAAAAGTATTTACAACAAAGGCACTATCAAATGGCAAAGCAAGCGGTAGCTCGGGCTCAGAAGATTTCGCGTATATAAGCCACAAGATACCAACAATTATGTTAGGACTTGTTGCCGGACAGTATGAGAAAGGATATGAGTATAATTTGCATCATCCAAAAGTTAAATTTGATTTGGATGCATTGGCATATGGCAGTGCAGTATATGCGGGAGCAGCATTGAGTTTGTTGTAGACCATAAGGAGGAAAGTAATGGGAATTTATAATGTACAGTTAAAAAAGGTTGTTGATGATTCATATGATATTGAAATTGGATTTGGACTTATTGACAAGCTTATTGAAGATATACAGAATGGTTTGGTTGGTAATATAAAAAAGTTTGCTATTATCACAGACTCAAATGTAGAAAAATTATATGCAAATAAGGTTTATGAAAAGCTTCTTGCATTAGATTACAAAACAGATATGTTTGTAATTGAAGCAGGTGAGAAGAGTAAAACCAGAAGGACTAAAGAAATAGTTGAAGATGCTATGCTTGAGAAGGGCTATAGGAGAGATTGCTGTGTATTAGCTGTTGGTGGTGGCGTGGTAACTGACCTTGCAGGTTTCCTTGCAGGAACTTATGGCAGGGGAGTTCCATTTATCAATTATGCAACAACATTATTGGCGGCAGCAGATGCGTCTGTTGGTGGAAAGACAGCTGTTGATACTCCACTTGCAACTAATCTTATAGGTCTTTTCAATCAGCCTGAGAAGGTGTATCTTGATATTGCAGCGTGGTCAACATTACCACCTAGACAAGTATATAGCGGAATGGCTGAAACTATTAAGCATGCATGCCTTGCGGATAAGAAGTTTTTTGAATTTATCGACAAGAATATTGATAAGATTCTTGCGAATGACAAGGAAGCATGTGAGTACATAGCAGAGAAGAATTGCGAAATCAAGTATAATGTAGTAATGAAGGATGAAAGAGAATCAGGTCTTAGAGAGGTTCTTAATCTTGGACATACTGTAGGAAGAGCTATTGAAACAGTAAGTGATTACAGATTACTTCATGGTGAAGCCTTATCAATTGGTATGGTGGCTGAAGTTAAGCTTGCGAAAAAATTAGGATATATGAATGACGAGGAAGTAAATGCGGTTATTGATTTGTTGAAAAGAGCACATCTTCCAATTGAAATTCCGGAATATATTGATAGAGAGGCACTTGTAAAGAAGCTTTATACAGATAAGAAGGTTAAAAATGGCCAGCTTAGATTTGTAATTCAGAGAGGAATTGGAGAAATTGTTGAATACAAAGAAGGCGTATTTGCAATTCCTATTGAAGAAGCTGTCGCAAGAGAAATTATTATGGATATTTAATTATAAGAGAGCTAGGATGATATTGTGTCATCCTAGCTCTTAATTTCCGGTTATAAAAACTACAGTTCTAAATTTTTTAAATTTAATGAAGCTTTGTAAAGCTCGTTTCTGCTATAATCACCATTATCACTGACTAATTTCATGGCTTCTTTTAAATCACAGTCATTTTTGAAAATTGCATCAATTAATGCGGCTTCAGCGGATAATTTATCATCATTGTCTTCCACAAATAATTCTTGGTTAAGTTCTATTACAAGGGCATATTCTCCTTTTTCATGATTAGGGTTAGCTAAAAGCTCAGCGTGAACTTCGCCTGGTGTACCACGATATTTTTTTTCGAATTTTTTGGTTAAATCATTGCAAAGACATATATTTGAATCAGGAATAATTTCGCTTAAAACTTCCATAGTCTTTACGATTCGTTTTGGTGATTCGTAAAAGATAAGTATTGGAACTCCACCTTTTATGGATTTGTTTATACAATCCTTTATTAATTGTTCTTTTCTAGGGAAAAATCCCATAAAAGTAAATGTATCCGCATTGAATCCTGTAATGGAAAGTGCTGTGGTAGCAGCACATGGTCCGCAAATACCTATAACTTCAATGCCTTCCTGTACGGCAGCATTAACTAATATATATCCCGGATCTGAAATACAAGGGGTTCCGGCATCTGACACGAGAGCAACATTTTGACCATTTTTAAGTCTTTCTATGAAAACAGAAGTCTTCTGCATTTCATTGAATTTATGATTTGAAATTAATGGTGTCTTGATTTCTAAATAATTAAGCAAATTTAAAGTGTTTCGTGTATCTTCGGCTGCAACTACATGAGATTGTGTAAGTGCATCAACAACACGAGGACTAATATCATCAAGATTTCCAATAGGGGTAGGTATTACATAAAGTATTCCGCTCATATTCTTCATATATTCTCCATTCATATTTAATAAAACACATTGTAACATAGTAAAATTTAAGTTTCAATAACTTCAATTCACAAAGTAGGGTCAGTGCTCGTGATATATATTTTTTTATGTGAGTATGTTTTGTTTGGGTTATGGACAATTTATAGAGTGATTTTGTGAGATTTCTTTGCGCTAGTTTCCGCGATTTAAGTTGATGTCATTTATAAAGGCGAACTTTGGTGTATTATGTGTACAGCCGAGTGTGCACATAATGAAGTGATTTCTATTTTCTAAGTCAGCGTATCGCAAAGATTATATTAAGCTTTTCGTACGCAAACTTGCGCGCTTGTACATATGATAAACAAACGAGTAACAAGCGCGCTGCGAACAGTGCTCCCTCAAAGCTATATTTATTGCGATACGCTGACAAGAAAATTTCGAAATCGCTTCAAAGAATGTGCCACACTTCGGCGAACACAGAATATACCAATGTGCGACATATAAAGGACATACAACAATAAAATAATCGCGGAAACAAGCATTAGAAATCTCCAAAATCATCTCTCTAAAATTGGGAATATCCTCAAACAAAACATATTCACATATATAAACGTAGAACGCGAGCACTGACCCTACTTTGTGAATTGAAATTTAATAAACTTTTTCTTGGTAAATCAATGAACCTATGGTAAAATAGTTATATCTGACTAACGAAAAGGAGAAAAGGTATGGATACAATAATTTTAGTTGTTTTGGTGATGGTATTGATTTTAGAATTAGCAAGATTTGTTATCAAACCAAATTATGAAGAAATTACAGATGAAATTACAGAGGTGCTGAAGCAAAGTACAAAGACAATGGTGCAGGTTGAAAATTTGACAAAACAGGTTGATGGAAATAAGACAACCTCGGATACGCTCATCAACAACAAGTTTTCAGAAGAAAGGGAATATTTTAATACAAAGTTTAATGAAGAAAGAGAATTCTTTAATACAAAATTCAATGAAGAAAGAGAATTCTTTAATACAAAATTCACAGAAGAGAGAGAATTTTCTAATGCAAAGTTTAATGAAGAAAAAGAGTTCCTTCAGAATTTGAAACACGATATGTTCAAGGAAAATACAGAACATAGTGAAAAGATGAACAGAACATTAAAAGAATCTATACATGAGATTCAGCAGTCAAATGAAAGAAAACTTACAGAGATTCAGGATAATGTAAATGAGAAACTTGATAAGTCATTAAATGAAAGACTTGATGTAAGCTTTAGACAGATTGGTGAGCAGCTTGCAGGCTTGAATAAGAGTATTGGGGAATTACAAAGTCTTTCATCAGGCGTTATGGATTTACAGAAAACATTGTCAAATGTTAAGACAAGAGGTGTATTTGGTGAGATACAGTTAGCTAACATTTTATCAAGTACAATGGACCCTTCTCAGTATGAGGAGAATGTAGCAACTAAGCTTAACTCTAATGAAAGAGTTGAATTTGCAATTAAGATTCCTGATAAGGAAGATATGGGTGAATTTGTTTATTTGCCAATTGATTCTAAATTCCCGGCGGATTTATATACAAGAATTGTTGACGCTTCAAATTCAGGTGACGGTGAGGCTATAAAGTCTGCTTCAAAGGAACTTGAAACACGTATTAAAAATGAAGCTAAGAGCATTAGAGATAAATATATAGATTCACCAAGAACAACAGATTTTGCTATTATGTTCCTTCCTACAGAAGGGTTATATTCAGAAGTGCTTAGAATTGCAGGGCTTACAGAATGGTGTCAGAATGAGGCGAAGGTTGTTATTTCTGGTCCTACAACAATCACAGCTCTTCTTAACAGTTTATCAATTGGCTTTAAATATCTTACAGTCAATAAGAATTCAAAAGATATTTTAAAGACTCTTAGCGCAGTTAAGACTCAGTATGATAAATTCGGAGTTCTTATTAGTAAGACTCAGAAGAAGCTTTCAGAGGCTCAAAGATATACGGACGATATGCAACATAGAAGTCAGATGATTCAGAGAAGACTTACAAAAATTGACAGCGTAAGTGAAGAAGAATCTATTAAGACTTTAAACATAATTGTAGATGAAGAGGAAGAGGAATAAATAAAAAATAAATTAAAAATTATAAATATAAAAATAAGGGTAATCGTATGGTGTGTGAAATATCTATGAATTTTACATTTGAATTATTGATTTATGGGTAGACTAATTTTATAATATCGTACGAAAGGTATAGGTATAATTAAGATGGATAACAATTATAATAATAACCAGAATTCTGGTATGAATAACAATAGAAACAATATGAATAATGGAAATGGTAACAATAATCAGAATGGCGATAACAATAAGAAAAAGCAAAATGCCATAGTATTTATAATAGTAGGAATTTTGTCATTACTTATGTTGACTATGTTTTCGTCATTGCTTGAAAAGGCTACATCTGAAGAAATTTCTTATGACAAATTTCTCCAGATGCTTGATGAAGGTAAGGTAGAAAAGGTTGAAATTTCAAACTCAGGTAAAATTACGATTACACCAAAAAGCGAGAATAATACAAATGGTGAAAAGGCTGGCTATGGTGGCGTGACATTTACCTACTGGACAACAGGTTTAAGTTATGATGAGCTTCACAAAGAACTTAAAGAAGCAGGAGTTGAGTTTGGAGTTACACCTACTGATTCTAAGTCAACAGTTCTTAGCTTTATATTGTCATGGGTGTTACCACTTGTAATATTTTACATTTTCTTTGGATTTATTTTTAAGAAAATGTCAAGGGGTGGCGGTGGAGCATTTGGTGTTGGTAAAACAACTGCCAAGAAATATAATATGGAGAAATCAACCGGTATTACATTTAAGGATGTAGCAGGTCAGGATGAGGCACAGGAATCTTTAAATGAAATCGTAGATTTCCTTCATAATCCTGGGAAATACGCTAAGATTGGTGCAAAGTTACCAAAAGGAGCTCTTTTGGTAGGACCTCCGGGAACAGGTAAAACATTGCTTGCAAAAGCAGTTGCCGGCGAAGCAAATGTTCCATTTTTCTCATTGTCAGGTTCGGATTTTATTGAACTTTATGTTGGTGTTGGTGCG